>JBKEBV010000186.1:0-19878 GCA_047973315.1 Propioniciclava sp. | reverse complement strand
GCGGATCCGATGGGCGGCGCCTCGGTCCAGTACTGGGACCACATCGCCGAGGTGATGGGTCTCGGCCTCACGGTCATCAACCCGGCGGTCGACCCGCGGTGGCCCTTCATGACCCTGGACTTGGTCGGCTAGATCCGTATGGACTGCTCCAGCCCGTACGCCATGGCCTCCCTAATCACCAACCGGGACGCCTTCGACCTGTCGACGGGCAACGACGCCGATGCCGACCGTCACGGCATCGTCACCCCCGACGCCGGCCTGATGAACCCGAACCACTACCTCGCCGTCGCGATCCAGTACCTGTTCACCCACCGCGAGCAGTGGGCGCCCGACACCGCGATCGGAAAGACGCTCGTCTCCAGTTCGATGATCGACCGCGTCGCAAAAAAGCTCGGGCGGACGTTGCTCGAGGTTCCGGTCGGGTTCAAGTGGTTCGTCCCTGGCCTGAGCGACGGCTCGGTGGGGTTCGGAGGCGAGGAGTCCGCCGGCGCCTCGTTCCTCACCCGGGACGGGAGCACGTGGACCACCGACAAGGACGGCATCCTGCTGGACCTGCTGGCCAGCGAGATCCTGGCGGTCACCGGCCAGACCCCGAGCCAGCACTACGCTGCGCTCACGGCCGAGTTCGGCGAGACCGCCTACGCCCGGGTCGACGCCCCGGCCAACCGGCAGCAGAAGGCCAAGCTGGCTGCCCTCTCCCCCGAGGACGTGACCGCCACCGAACTGGTCGGTGAGCCCATCGTGGCCAAGCTCACCCGGGCCCCGGGCAACAACGCCCCCATCGGAGGCCTCAAGGTCGTCACCGAGAGCGCCTGGTTCGCCGCCCGCCCGTCAGGGACCGAGGACGTGTACAAGATCTACGCGGAGTCCTTCCAGGGTGCCGACCACCTCGCCCAGGTGCAGGCCGCGGCCAAGGACGTCGTCGACGCCGTCCTGACCTGAACGGCCACGCGGGGGATGTGCCCGGGAGCTTCCGGTCACATCCCCTGATTCTGGTCCATCCGGGCACGAAGTCCGGCACGTTGGATGACGCGCTGGATCGTCAGGTCACGTTGTTCGATCCGGGGCACGAAGCTGATCTGTTTGAGGCCTTGGTCCTGGGCTGCCGACTCGAAGACGAAGTGGCCGTATCCCAGCAGCTGGCCGATCACGGGCTGGCGCACCGAGATGTCGAGGATTCGGGCGATCGGCATCGTCGCCATGTGCTGGTCGAGGACGCCGTGCACCCGGAACACCCGCATGTTGGTGATGACGAATCGGTCCATGAACTCCTCATGGATACGCCAGAAGCCGAATCCTCCGAGCCCAAGGCCGAGGATCAGGCCCACCCACCAGCCGGCACCGAGCAGCGGCATGAGCAGAAAGCAGCCCATGCCGGCCACGACGATGAGCGCGGGGATGACGCGGGTGATCCAGTGCCGGCTCACCTCGTCGACGATGAACTCCCCCTCGTCGACCAGCATCCGCCGGGACGCGTCCGGCCACCCGAACCGAGACAGCGCCGCCATGTCACTGGGCCAGTTGCGAGAAGAAGCGCCCGATCGAATCGAAGATCCCCAGCACCATCTTCACGAACTCGGCCGCAGCCTCGGGTCGCGTGTAGAGGTAATAGATCGCGAACATGATGACGAGGGCCAAGACGATGGTTCTGGTCCACTTACCCATGAGGGCCTCCAGGGGGAAGACTGGTGCGGCGAGCGCGGATGTGGTCACTGACAGTCTGGTCCAGCCTACGTCGTGCGGGGTCGCGACGCGCCGACAGCACCCGAATGGTGAGCGTGTGGAGCAATGGTTCCCATTCCCCGGCCACGACCGGCGCGGTGTGCCACGCTGAAGCCATGGAGAACGCTGACCTTTTCGTGTGCATCGACCATGTCGGACTCGCCGTCCCCGACCTTGATGAAGCCATCCGCTTCCACACCGAGGTGCTGGGGTGGCGGGTACTCCACCGCGAGACCAACGAGGAACAGGGCGTTGAGGAGGCGATGATCGGGACCGGCGACCAGCACCCCGAGAACGCCCAGATCCAGCTGCTCGCCCCGCTCAACGAACAGTCGACGATCGCGAAATTCCTCGACCGCAGCGGCCCGGGGATGCAGCAACTCGCCTACCGGGTCCGCGATCTGGACGCCGTAAGCGCGGCGTTGACCGAACGAGGGGTGCGACTGCTCTTCCCCGAGCCCAGACGTGGCACGCATGACAGCCGGATCAACTTCTGCCACCCCAAGGACACCGGCGGTGTCCTGCTCGAACTCGTCGAGCCCAACGAGGCTGCCCATTGACCTGTCGGCAGCAGGCCGCGGTGACAGGCGCCCCTGCTGATCGGTACCCGCCGAACCGCCAGCGGCGAGGCCACCGGCAGGGGCCCCACCCATGACCGGCCGCCTCGGCGCGTCGTCAGAGCGGCCGGGGCGCCAGTATCGGGTGGGTGAAGCCCCCGTCATCCGGTCCACCGACGCGCGTCCGGCCCACCGGCGACCGCTCTCGTGGTGGGCACGGGTGCTTTAGAGCCGCGAGCCCACTAGCATCAACCTAGGGGGCCAACATCCGGGAGGAAGAAAAGATGACGCAGGACCAGGACCAAAGGGGTCTTGATTTGTTCGACGAGACCGCCAGCGCGGTACGGGGATTTCCCAACGCCATGCTCGGTTACGACAAGAAGGCGGTCGACGACTACATCAAGGACATGGAGCAACAACTTGCCTTCAGCAAGCAACAGCTCCGTTCGGCGCAGCAGGAGCTGACCGCCTCGAACCTGCGCGAGGATGACACCGACTTCGGGCGTCTGGGTGCCCACACCGCCAACCTGCTGAAGGTGGCCGAGGCCCAGGCCGCCGACCTGGTCCACCAGGCCCAGGTCCGTGCCGACCGCCTCGTGAACGATGCGCAGTCGACCGCTGATCGCGTCCGGCGCGAGGCAGCATCGGTCAGCGAGACCGCCCGTAAGGAGGGCATCGCCTCCCTCAAGGGCCTCCGGGCCGACCTGGAGACCCAGACCGCCGCCGAGTTGGAGGCAGCCCGCCAGGAGGCGACCTCGATCCGGGAGCAGGCCGACGCGCATCGCACCTCGGTCGTCGATGACGCAGCCACCCAGGTTGCCCTGATGCGGGAGACCGCGAACAGCGAGATCGAGGCGCTGCGCCAGAAGGCCACCGAAGAAGCAGCCGCGCTGAGCGCGAAGGTCGAGAAGGAGCGCGAGGAGTCGATGGCGGCCATCGCCGACGAGCATCGTAAGCGCCTGGACGAGTTCACCACCAGCATCGAGGCCGCGCGGACGGCCTCGGCCGAGCGCATCGCCGCCCTTGAGGCCGCGGCAGCGGAAGTCCGCTCCCGCCAGCAGGCGGCCTTCGCCGAGGCCGAGGACATCAAGGCCAGCGCCCACAGCGAGGCTGGCGCGATCCTCGACGAGGCCCGCGCTCAGGCCGAAGAACGCCTCGCCAAGACCGACATCGAGCTCAAGGCCCACGGCGAGAAGCTCAAGAACGACATCCGCACCCTGCGGCAGCGCAAGCAGGCCCTGCTCTCCCAGCTCGCCCAGCTCTCCTCCATGGCGACCGAGACTGCCAGCGAGTTCCCCGAGGACGAGCAGACCGGCCCGGTGCTGCAGGCCTTGGCGGATCTGCGTGCCCCGGCCGACGAGGCGATCGCTGTCGGCATGGGCCCCGATGACGCCACCGTCGAGGAGACCTCGGCCGGCAACGGGGACCAGTAGCACGACCGATCATGGCCGGTGATCACGACCACCCGGAGGCGGCTTCCCCCGCGTCCCCGCCGGACGTTTCTGTCCCGGCACCCGACGCGGGGGGGACCTCCGCGGGGGGTCCGACCCGGTGGCGAACGCTGTGGCATCGGATCAGGGCCACGGCGCCCGACCCCGCCGTTACGCAGGCCGGGACGGAGACACCTCCTGCCCCGGAGCCGGGCCGGCCTACCAACCTGCTGGAGCGCTCACCGTTCCAGATCGGGTTCTTCGCCACGCTGGGCGGGCTGATCGCGGTGGCTATCGTCGCTGCCGTCGGGGCGCTCCAGTCGGTCATCGTCATGGTGGTGCTTGCGCTGTTCCTCGCGCTCGGACTCAACCCGCTGGTCGAGTGGGTGCAACGCCGCGGTGTCCCCCGCGGGCTGGCCGTCGCGTTGGTCGCGCTGGCGCTGATCGGGGTGCTCGGGCTGGGGATCTGGGCCGTGCTCCCGGTGATGACCGAGCAGGTGAACGCGCTGCTGAACAATTTGCCCGGCTATCTGGCCGAACTCCGGCAGAACGCTGCCCTGGCCGAGTTGGATGCACGCTTCCAGATCATCGAGCGGGCCACCACGCTGATCACCGACGGCCGCTGGATCGAAGGCTTCTTCGGGGGCATTCTCGGGGCCGGGGTCGTGCTGGTGAACGTCGTGTTCAACGTGTTCATCACCATGGTGCTGACGCTCTACTTCCTGTCCTCACTCCCGGCGATCAAGAAGATCGTCTACGAACTCGCGCCGGCCTCACGCCGCACGCGGGCGACCTACCTCGCCGACCAGATGTTCGACAGGATCGGCGGATACGTCGGCGGATTGTTCCTGGTCGTGGCGCTCGCCGGCACCGTCAGCTTCATCTACTTCACCATCATCGGGCTGAGTGATCTGGCGCTGGCCCTGGCTGTCATCGTGATGATCTGCTGGTTCATCCCGCTCATCGGCCCCACCCTGGCCACCATCTGCGTGGCCATCGTCGCCTTCTCCCTCTCGATCCCCACGGGGATCGCCGCCGCGCTCTTCCTGATCGTTTACATGCAGTTCGACGTCTACGTCAACCAACCGCGGATCTTCAGCAGGTCGGTCAGTGTCCCCGGCGCCGTCGTCGTCCTGGCAGCACTCAGCGGCGGTCTGCTCTTCGGCATCGCCGGAGCGGTCCTCGCCATTCCGGTGGCGGCTTCGCTGTTGCTGCTCTACCGCGAAGTTCTCATTCCCGCCCTTGACCGCAGCTGAGCGGGTACGGACAGCGCTCAGGGTTCCTCACCGACGGTCAGAACAGCCGATCCTCGGCGTTGTCCAGCCCCCTGAGCACGTCGTAGTCGACCGTCACACAGTCGATCCCGCGCGCGGCGGCCAGCACCCTCGCCTGTGGCTTGATCTGCTGAGCGGCGAAGATGCCCTGCACCGGGCGGAGCAACGGGTCAGCATTGAGCAGTTCCAGGTAGCGGCTGAGCTGTTCGACGCCGTCCATCTCCCCGCGCCGCTTCACCTCAACCGCCACATGGAGGCCCTCGGCATCCCGGTAGAGCAGATCGACCGGTCCGATCGCGGTCATGTGCTCGCGCCGGACCAGTGTCCACCCCTCCCCGAAGGTCGCCGGATTCTCCGCCAGAAGGACCTGCAAATGCGCCTCGACCCCGTCCTTGACCAGACCGGGGTCCGGCCCGAGCTCGTGGGTGCTGTCGTGCAGCACCTCAGCGACCGAGATGACCAACCGGTCGCCGTCGTTGTTGACCACTTCCCACAGCGCCACCAGGTCCTGTTCGGCGGGCTGCTGCGGGTCAGGCTCCCGCGTTGTCACCGTGCACGGCGGGTTCATCCAGTTGAGCGGCTTGTAGGCGCGATCATCAGCGTGGACCGACAGCGACCCGTCGGCCTTGAACAGGATCAGCCGGTTGGCCATGGGCAGATGAGCGGTCAGTCGGCCGGCGTAGTCGACCTGGCAGCGGGCAATCATCAGACGCACGGCCGTCAGCGTACCCCCCTCTATGCTGATCGCATGGCCCGCCGACCGAGCAAACATCTCCGCACCCCTCGGCCGTTGGCGACCGCAGGCTTCGCGCGGAGCGTGGAAAAGGCCGACGGCAGTTGGCAGGTCCAGCCAATGTCGGCCCCAGCAGCCGTCAAGACCTACTGGTGCCCGGGATGCAACCAGCGGATCACTGCCGGAACCGGCCACGTGGTGGTCTGGCCTTCCGAGGCTCCCCTGGGCCTCTCCTCAGCAGTCGAGGACCGGCGGCACTGGCACACCAGTTGCTGGGGACGCCGGCGATGACCTCCCTGGTGACCACCCGGCGAGGCGGTTCTGGCACCCCGCAGGTCGTCTTCCTCCACGGGCTGCTCGGGCAGGGGAAGAACTGGGCGACCATCGCCGACGGCGTGGCGGACCAAGGCCCGTCGCTGCTGTTGGACCTCCCCCATCACGGTCGCAGCCCGTGGACCGGCGATCTCGATCATGTGACCATGGCCGACCAGGTGGCGGCCACGTTGCGCTCCACGCTCCCCCCAGCGACATCGATCGCGGTCGTCGGCCACTCCATGGGGGGCAAGGTCGCCATGGTGCTCGCTCTCCGCCACCCGGACCTGGTCCGGGGACTCGTCGTCGTGGACATCGCCCCCGACGACAGCAGCCACGGCTACGGTTTCGCCCGCCTGATCGGCGCGTTGCGCGACCTCGATCTCGCTGCTGTCCACCGACGCTCGGATGCCGATGCACTCCTCGCCGCGTCGATCCCTGATCCGGACACCCGGGGGTTTCTGCTGCAGAACCTGCAGCGGACGCCGCAGGGGTGGCGTTGGCGGGTCAACCTCGATCTGATCGCCGAACGTCTGCCGAGGATCAGCGGCTGGCCTGTTGGCGTGCACGGCACCTACGACGGCCCCACCCTGTGGCTCCGGGGCAGCGATTCCGGCTACGTCCGCAGCGAGCACGCGCCCGTGATGCGGAGGTTCTTCCCCCGGGCCCTGCTGGTGACCATCAAGGGCGCGGGGCACTGGGTACACGCCGACCGTCCGGAAGCGGTCACCGCCGCCCTGCGGAGCTTTCTGACCGGACTGGGGCCGGCGCTGCGACCCGGACCAGCCTGAATCAGCTGATCGGGCGTCCAGTCACGACGAGTGTCGGCGACCGGTTCAGCCGCTGACGACCTCGGTGATCTCGGTCGGTGCGTTGGGAACACCGTCCCCGTTGCCGCGGGAGGCATCGTGACCCTGGTAGGCGATGTCGGCGATGGTTGCCAGTGACTCCGGCGTCAGCTGGCCGAACACGGTGTAGGCCGGCGGCAGGTCGGTGTCCTCGTAGACGAGAAAGAACTGGCTGCCGTTGGTTTCTGGTCCGGCGTTGGCCATCGCGATGGTGCCCGCCGGATAGTCGGTGGTGGCCTCGAGTTCATCGTCAAAGACGTATCCCGGCCCTCCAGTCCCCGTCCCGGTCGGGTCCCCGCACTGGAGCACGAAGATGCCCTCGGTGGTGAGACGGTGGCAGGAGGTCCCGGTGTAGTACCCCTGTTCAGCCAAGGAGACGAAGGAGTGCACCGTGCACGGTGCCGCAGCCCGGTCGAGATCCATCTGGACCTTCTCGCCACCCAAGGTGAGGGTGAGGGTCGCCGTCCCGGTGGCCGGCACGTTCTCCGTGGTGGGAGGATCGACCGGCACCGCCGGCGTCCCGCCACCGCGATAGCTGCAGGACACCGTTCCGGGTTCGGATGGTAGTGCGGAGGTCTCGACCGCCGGGGAACTCGTCGCCGGTTCGCTGGGTGTCGCTGCACACCCGCTCACAACCGCCACCACACCCGCCAGGACCAACCCTGCCCACCTGAAGCTACGTCTTTCTCGCACCCGCCCACCTTCTCACCTCCGGTGCCTTCGCGCCCAATCTGTCGCCTTCGCCGCGCCAGCCGCTCTGCTCCGGGTTCTTCGGTGGGTTCTGGGCGCGGCGGTGGATCCGGAGCCGATGCGGGGTGTTGGCGAGGATTCCCGAGGAAGCTCCAGGCGCGCACCTGGCACCGCGAAGACCGCAGATGGGCTACGCCAGGCTACTAGGCTGGGGCCCGTGGTGAATCTGACGCGCATCTACACCCGGACCGGTGACGCCGGCTCCACCCGACTGTCGGACATGTCGGTGGCAGCCAAGACCGATGCCCGCGTCGCGGCCTACGGTTCGGTCGACGAGGCCAACAGCCTCCTCGGCGTCGCCCTGTCGATCGCTGACCTCCCCGAGGAGATCCGATCAGCGCTCCTCGAGATCCAGAACGAGCTCTTCGATGTGGGAGCCGACCTGTCGACCCCGGTGGTCCCCGATCCGGAATGGCCGCCGCTGCGGATCGAACAGCCGAGCATCGACCGCCTCGAACGATGGTGCGACACCTTTGCCGAGGACCTGCCGGCCTTGGTCTCCTTCATCATTCCCGGTGGCACCGTCGGAGCGTCCTGGCTGCATCTGGCCCGTACCGTGGTCCGACGGGCGGAGCGTGAGGGGTGGGCGGCAGCCGCCGAATACGGCCTCGCCGGGCCCGGACACCCGCCCGGTGGTATCAACCCCCTGGCGCTGACTTATCTGAACCGGTTGTCCGATCTGCTGTTCATCCTCGCCCGGGCCGCCAATACCGACATCGGCGATGTGCTCTGGGTCCCCGGGAAGGACCGCGAGCCGAGCGACGCCCGCGGTGCCCGGCAACGCGAGCGCATCCGGCGGGCCGGCGGCGCCTGAGCCGGGTCAGAGCCCCCCACCGGGAGCCCCGGCCTCGGTCCAACTGCGAAAAGCAGTCAGGTGATCGCTGTCCATCGCGATCTCGACCCCGGGGTATTTGCCGCCGAGTTCGGCCACGACCTGACCGGGGAGCAGCGCATCCGCCTCGTCCGCGGTGGGGGTCCTGACATCCTCCACGTAGGTACTCGTACGCCCCAGGATCACCCTCGGGCGTAGCGACCAACTGTAGATCCGGTACCACTCGAGGTTGTCCCCGACATAGCGACCCAGACCGAGCATCCACCCCGAGCCCGGATCAGATGCGGCAGTCCGCAGCGAACAGTCGAAGAGCAGCCGACCACGGCCCGAGAGCCACCGGCGACGTGCGACCATGCCGAGGACAGGCAGCAGGACGAGGGCGACAAGGCAGACCAGAACGATCTCGCTGAGATGTACCCAGTCCCCCATCCCGACCTGACCTAGCGCCTCTCGGCTGCCTTGCGCGCTGCCCGCACCTGGGCCTGGGCGCGGTCGTGATGCTGCTGAGTCTCCGCATCGGTCTCGCCGGCCTCCAACCGCCGGGTCGCCTCGGCGAGTTCACGCTCAGCATCGGCCAACGTGATCTCCTCGGCCATCTTGGCGTACGAACTCAGCAGAGCCACCCTGTTGTCGGAGACCGACAGGAAACCGCCGTCCACCGCGACCAGTTCGCGGAGACCGTCGGCTGACAACACCTCGGCTGCGCACGGCTCCAGGATGGCGAGAAGCGGCTCGTGGTTGGCCATCACACCGATATCGCCCTCGGTCGTCCGGGCGATCACCGAGAGGGCCTCACCCTCCCAGATCACCCCGTCGGCACTGACCACCTCCACCCGGAGAGCAGTCTCGGGAAGTGCCACGATCAGCCCTCTTCCTTCTTCAGGCGCTCCCAGTTCTCCATGACCATGTCCATGCCACCAACATTGAAGAAGGCCTGCTCAGGAATGTGGTCGACCTCGCCGTCGCAGATGGCCTGGAAACCCTTGATGGTGTCCGCCAACGGCACCGTGGAGCCCTCCACCTGGGTGAACTTGGTCGCCATGTAGGTGTTCTGGCTCAGGAACTGCTGGATCCGCCGCGCCCGCGAGACGGTGATCTTGTCCTCCTCGGACAGCTCATCCACACCCAGGATGGCGATGATGTCCTGCAGTTCCTTGTTGCGCTGCAGGATCTGCTTCACGCGGGTGGCGGTGTCGTAGTGGTCAGCACCCACGAACTGCGGATCAAGGATCCGGCTGGTCGAAGTGAGCGGATCCACCGCGGGGTAGAGGCCACGGGAGGCGATCTCGCGGCTCAGCTCGGTGGTGGCGTCCAAGTGCGCGAAGGTGGTGGCCGGAGCCGGGTCGGTGTAGTCATCGGCCGGCACGTAGATCGCCTGCATCGAGGTGATCGAGTGTCCCCTGGTCGAGGTGATCCGCTCCTGGAGCTGGCCCATCTCGTCGGCCAACGTCGGCTGGTATCCCACCGCTGAGGGCATCCGGCCGAGCAGAGTGGAGACCTCCGAGCCCGCCTGGGTGAAGCGGAAGATATTGTCGATGAACAGCAGCACGTCCTGCTTGGCAACGTCGCGGAAGTACTCCGCCATCGTCAGCGCCGACAGCGCTACCCGCAGGCGCGTGCCCGGCGGCTCATCCATCTGGCCGAACACCAGTGCGGTGTCCTTCATGACGCCGGCCTCGATCATCTCGTTGATGAGGTCATTACCCTCACGGGTGCGCTCCCCCACCCCGGCGAACACCGATGTGCCACCGAAGTTGTGGGCGATCCGGAAGATCATCTCCTGGATGAGCACCGTCTTGCCGACGCCGGCACCGCCGAAGAGACCGATCTTGCCGCCCTTGACGTAGGGGGTGAGGAGGTCGAGCACCTTGATACCGGTCTCGAGCATCTCCGTCTTGGGCTCAAGATCGTCGAACTTGGGCGCCTCGCGATGGATGGGCCAGCGTTCGGTGATCTCGATGCCGTCCGCGGAGAGGTCCTCGTTGAGGCACTCACCGGTCACGTTCCACACCCGTCCCTTGGCCAGGTCACCCACGGGCACACTGATCGGGGCGCCGGTGTCGATGACGGTGTCCCCGCGGCGCATCCCGTCGGTGGGCTTCATCGAGATGGTGCGCACGACGTTGTCGCCGACCTGCAGCGCGACCTCCGCGGTGATCGTGCGGGTCTCGCCGCCGACGGTGAGCTCGATGTGGACGGCGTTCATGATGTCGGGCACCTGGTCGGCGGCGAACTCGACGTCCACCACCGGTCCGATGACCCGAACCACCCGACCGACGGCCCTGGTCTGGTCGGTGGCGGTGGGATTGTCAGCAGTCACAGTCATTTGGTCTTCCGTCTCCTCGGGCTAGCTCGACTCGGCCAGCGCGCTGGCGCCACCGACGATCTCGGTGATTTCCTGGGTGATCTCGGCCTGGCGGGCGGCGTTCGCCTCACGCGTCAGGGACTGGATCAGTTCGTTGGCATTGTCGGTGGCCGCCTGCATCGCCTTCTGCTGGCTGGCCAACTGGGACGCCGCCGACTGCAGCAGGTAGAACCAGACGCGGCTCCTGACATACAGCGGCATGAGTTCGTTCAGCACCGTGGTGGTGTTCGGCTCAAAGGCGTACTGCGGCACGACCTCGTCGGCGCCGACCTCGTGGACCCCCTCCACCACCTCCAGCGGCAACAGCCGCCGCACCCGTGGGGTCTGGGTGAGCATCGACTCCATCCGGGTGTACACCGCGTGAATCTCGTCGACCCCGCCGTCCTCATAGGGCCGGTTGAAGTCCTCGATCAACCGGTCGGCGATCGTGTGCGCGTGGGCATATGTCGGGGCGTCGGAGAAGCCGTCCCACTGCGCGGTGATCGGCAGTTGACGGAAGTTGCAGTACTGGATCACTTTGCGGCCCACCGCATAGCGCGCAACCTCGACGCCGTCGGCCTCCAGACGCTGCCGCATCCGGGCGGCCGTCTTGATGACATTGGTCGAGTAGGCGCCGTTCATCCCCCGGTCGGAGGTGATCATGAGCAGCGCCGCCCGCCGGACCGTGCTCTTCTGCGTCGTCAGCGGATGGTCGATCCGTCCGTAGGTGGCCACGGCGGAGACGGCCCGGATCATCTCTGTGGTGTAGGGAATGGCGCGGCGGGCCTGTTGCTGCGCCCTGATCACCTTGGAAGCTGCGATGAGCTCCATCGCCTTGGTGATCTTCCGCGTCGCCGTCACCGACTGGCGACGCTGGCGGAGTTCTCTCAGTGAGGCCGGCATGCTCAGCCCTTCTTGATGACGATCTGCTCGGCGTCGACCTCATCATCGGCGAGCGCCCGCTCATGACCCTCATCATCAGTGCCGTGGTCGCTGCCCTCGGCCCGGAACTGTGCCTTGACCTTCTCGATCTCGGCCGCCACCGCTTTCTCTGTGTCCTCGTTCCAGTCCTGGGTCTCGGCCAGGGTGCTGAGAATCGGGGTGCTCCGCCGCAGGTAGCCGAGCAACTCACGCTCGAATGTGAGCACGTCCTCCACCGGAATGTCGTCGAAATGACCGTTGAGGCCGGCCCAGATGCTGACGACCTGATCCTCCACCGGGTACGGGTCGTACTGCGGCTGACGCAGCAGCTCAGTGAGCCGTGCGCCTCGCTCCAACTGGCGTCGTGAGGTGGCGTCCAGATCGGAGGCGAACATCGCGAAGGCCTCCATGTCGCGGTACTGGGCCAAGCTGATCTTCAGCGTTCCAGCGACCTTCTTCATCGACTTGATCTGGGCGGCACCGCCGACGCGGGACACCGAGATTCCCACGTCAATG
This sequence comes from Propioniciclava sp., assembly GCA_047973315.1. Classification (GTDB taxonomy): domain Bacteria; phylum Actinomycetota; class Actinomycetes; order Propionibacteriales; family Propionibacteriaceae; genus Propioniciclava. The sequence goes on along the minus strand of JBKEBV010000186.1, from coordinate 7,639 downwards.
GCCGGACGCTGGTTCGCGTTGAACAGATCCGACTGGAGGAAGATCTGACCATCGGTGATGGAGATCACGTTGGTCGGAATGTAGGCCGACACGTCGTTGGCTTTGGTCTCGATGATCGGCAGGCCGGTCATGGACCCGGCGCCAAGCTCGTCGGAGAGCTTCGCGCAGCGCTCCAGCAGGCGGCTGTGCAGGTAGAACACGTCGCCCGGGTAGGCCTCCCGGCCCGGAGGACGGCGGAGCAGCAGCGACATCGCCCGGTAGGCCTCGGCCTGCTTGGAAAGATCGTCGAAGACGATCAACACGTGCTTGCCGGCGTACATCCAGTGCTGGCCGATCGCCGAACCGGCGTAGGGGGCGATGTACTTGAAGCCGGCCGGGTCCGAGGCGGGCGCGTGCACGATGGTGGTGTACTCCATCGCGCCGGTCTCCTCGAGCTTCTTGCGCAGCGCCGCCACGGTTGAACCCTTCTGACCCACCGCGACGTAGATGCAGCGCACCTGTTTGGTCGGGTCACCCGACTCCCAGTTCGCCCGCTGATTGATGATGGTGTCCACCGCGATGGCGGTCTTGCCGGTCTTGCGGTCGCCGATGATCAGCTGTCGCTGACCGCGGCCGATCGGGATCATCGCGTCGATAGCCTTCAGCCCCGACTGCAACGGCTCGCGCACCTCCTGGCGGTCCATGACGCCGGCGGCCTGGATCTCGAGGGCTCGCTCACCATCGACACCGTCGATATCGCCCAGACCGTCGATCGGATTCCCCATCGCGTCGACGGTACGGCCGAGGAAGCCATCACCCACGGGCACCGACAGGACCTCGCCGGTGCGGTGCACCGGAGATCCCTGGTCGATCCCCTCGGACTCGCCGAGCACCACGACACCGATCTCCCGGTCGTCGAGGTTCAGCGCGATCCCCAGGGTTCCGTTGCTGAACCTCAGCAGCTCGTTGGCCATACACGAGGGGATCCCCTCGACGTGGGCGATGCCGTCGCCCGACGTGGTCACCACACCGACCTCTTCGCGGGTCGCGGTGTCGGGGGTGTAGTTCTCGACGAACCGGTCGAGGGCCTTTCGGATCTCGTCGGGACGAATCGTCAGTTCCGCCATGGCTTGGTGTCCTTCGCTCCTGCTTCGATGAATGGTTCGTGTGGGTCAGCCCAGTTTGCGGTGGGCGTCGGTGAGGCGGGCGGCAACGGTCCCCTCGATGACCTCGTCGCCGATCGTGACGCGGACACCGCCCAGCACCGTGGGATCGATGACGGTGCGGACGTGAACGTCGCGCCCCGCCTGTTTGGCGAGGATGGCGGTGAGGCGCGCCAGCTGCGCCGGCTGAAGCGGCGCCGCCACCACCACAGTGGCGACGGCCTGCTCCTTCAGCCCCGCTGCCAGGGCGAGGTAGCCCTCGACCGTGGCACCGAAGGGACGCTCCCGGGCAGCGACCGCACGGACCGCCAGCGCGGTGACCGCCGGGAGCACTGCAGAGCCGAGGACGTCCGCAAGGAGCCCGGCCCGCCCCTCCACCGGGACGCGACGGTCGGTGAGGGCGGCCAGAAGTTCGGGGGCGCCGGCCACCAGACGCTCCACCTTGAACAGCTGATCCTCGACCTCGTCCAGGGTGCCGGCCGCATCGGCGCTGCGCAGCACTGCCCGGACAGCCTGGCGTTCAACCGCTGCGAGGAATCCGCCAGCGCTGGCCCACCTCAGCCGAGCCGCCTCCCGGAGCACCGCGGCAGCGTCGGGATGGATCGATGCGCCGAACAGCTCATCGATCAACTCGACCCGGACGGCCTCGGGCATCCCGGGGTCGCTCAGCGTCCGCCGCAGCGTCGGCTGCGCGGCCAGCACGTCAGCGATGCCGAAAAGGTCAGCGCTCAGCTTCTCGCTGGGCCTGACGTTGTCGGTGACCGCGTCCAGTGCCGAGATCCGGGCGACGGAGGCGTTGTTCATGCGCGCTCCACCGGGGTCTGCTCCTCGAGCTCGGCGAGGAAGCGGTCGACCGTGCGCGCTGCCCGGGCGTCATCGTCCAGGGCCTCGCCGACGATGCGGCCTGCCAGCGTTGTCGCCAGCCCGCCGACCTCGGTCCGCAGTCCGGTGACGGCTGCCACCCGCTCGGCCTCGATCTGCGTCTTGGCGTTGGCGAGCATGCGGCTCGACTCCTCAGCCGCCTGCTGCCGCATATCGGCGACAATGGCCGCGCCTTGGGACTTGGCGTCCTCACGGATCCGAGACGCCTCGTCGCGGGCCGTGGCCAGCTGTGCCTGGTACTCGTTGAGCGCAGCGGATGCCTCGGCCTGCGCGGCCTCGGCACGTTCAATACCGCCCTGGATCTCCTCGGTCCGCTCGGCGTAGGTCTTCTCGAACATCGGCACCACATACTTCTTCATCACCCACCAGATGATGAGAACCAGGACGATACCGACGACGATCTCCTCCGGGTGCGCCGGAAGGAGCGGACCGAGGTCGATTTCTGCAACAGACAGCACGAGTGCCTCGAATCAGAGCGCGAAGGCGAGGGCGATGCCGATGATGGCGAGCGCCTCGACAACGGCGAAGCCGATCCACGCGGTGCCCATCATGGCGCCACGGGCCTCAGGCTGGCGGGCCGTGCCATTGATGACGGATGCGAAGATCCAGCCCACACCGAGGGCCGGCCCGAGCGTGGCGAGGCCGAAGCCCAGCATGTTCAACGAGCCGGTGATTTCGAGAAGCGAGAGCATGGGATTGGAGTCCTTTCGGATGGTTCTTCTTGGTGGAAGTTCTGGGTGGGCGGGTCAGTGGTCCTCGGCGAGCGAGGAGGCCACATACTGGGCGGTCAGGACAGTGAAGATGTAGGCCTGGATGAATCCGACCAGGAGTTCAAGGGCGAAGATGGCGAAGCTGAACACGATCGAGAGGCTGCCCGCAGCGACATAGAACGGCTCGAGCGTCTGGATCAGGATCCAACCGCCAGTCACGAACACCAGGACGACCAGGTGCCCGGCGAACATGTTGGCGAAGAGTCGCAGGGCGAGGGTGATCGGGCGCACGATGATGTTGGAGAGGAACTCCAGCGGGATGATGAGGATCCACAGGAACGGCGGAACCCCTGCCGGGAGCGTCGCCTGCTTGAGGTAGCCGAAGAAGCCCCACTTCTTGATGCCGACACCGATATAGAGCGCCCAGGTCAGCAGGGCGAGGCCGTAGACGAAGCCGATATCGGAGAAGGTCGGCAGCATGAAGAAGAACGTCTCACCGAAGAGATTGTTCACCAGGATGAAGGAGAAGATCGCCATCAGGTACGGGACGAACTTGTGGAAGTCGTGTCCGATGATGTCGCGGGCGATGCCGTTGCGGATCAGGTCATAGGCCATCTCGCCGATCGTCTGCTTGCGGCCGGGAACCACCTTCTGTCCACGCGCCATCCACAGCCAGAAGAGGATCACCAGCAGGGCGGCCACCAGGGCCTGCGCCACATAGTTGTTCACCCAGTCCGGAAGAAAGCCGGGGAACAGCGGTCGGGAATCGAAGCTGTGGACTCCGGGGGGCCACGCCCCGGCTTCACCCTCCAGTGGAAGGATCAAGCCACCCATCTGCGCCTCCTTGCTCTCACAGTCGTCCGTCGTTCGGTGGTGTCAGGCACCGGGTTGGCGGGCGGCTGGACATTCAGGGCCGTCCGGAGACGATCAGTGCGTCTCCGCCGGGCCCATGGCCAAGCCAACAGCGCCGCGAACAAGGTGCTGACTCCCGCCTCGGCACGTTCCGGATCAGCGTGAGTGAACAACTCATCCACCGCCCGGGACTCTATCAGCGTCATGGCGTGATCGTCATCTCCGGCGTCACGGGTGGACACCTGCTGTCACCGGGGCGAGGCGCTGCCCGGCTCCGGGGGCGAGCCCGGTGTCTGCGGGGGGTCGAAGACCGGAATCCGGAGCCGCGCATAGGTGCGCAGCTCGGCGATGAGCCACCCCAGCACGACGCCGATCGTGGTCACCACCACCGCACTGGCATCCAGCCGCAACGGCGAGGCCGCGCCGGTGGTCAGCCAGACCGCGAGGAGGGCGAGGACGGACACCCGCGAGGCGTAGGACAGCAGCGAGGCGATCAGAATCCGCCGCGGCGGAGCATCGGCCACCGCCACCTGCACCGCCAGACCGACGGTGTAGAAGGCCAGCGTGGCCGCCGCCGCCACCAGCGCCGAGGTCCCCGACTGCGGGCCCCCGATGAACCAGAAGGTCGCGATGCAGGCCGCTGCGGCGAGGTGACCACCGATAAGACCGGCCTGCAGCAGCCGACGCGCGCGGTTCACCGCCTCACTCATCCACGGCCCCCACCGGTGTCGAACCGGTCTCCCGGGTGCGGAAGGTCAGCGCCGCCGCACCGAGCAGACCGACGACCAGGCCCAGCCAGGCCCACCAGGCGCCGGTCAACCCGATGATCACCACACCGAAGGCGATCACCCCCGACCACAACCACAGTAGGCCCACCGCAGCCCGGTGGGAGTGGCCGAGTTGGAGCATGCGATGGTGCAGATGCTGCTTGTCGGCCTGGAACCAGAGCCGTCCGGCGAGGGTACGCCGGACATAGGCGCTGACCAGATCGATGAAAGGAAGCGCCATCGCCGCCAACGGAAGCAGGAGAGGCAGGTAGGAACTGATCAGGGTGCTGCCGGTCGCGTCGATGCGCGAGGGGTCGAGCTGCCCGGTCAGGCTGATCATCGAGGTGGCGAGGAGGAAACCGAGCAGCATGGATCCCGAATCCCCCATGAACATCCGCGCCCGGTGAACGTTGTGCGGCAGGAAGCCCAGACAGACCCCGACCAGCGCCACGGTGACCAGCGAGCTGGTCGTCGCCCGGACGAGATCCTGCTCATAGCTCAGCAGGTAGGCGTAGACGAAGAAGGCGGCAGCGCCGATTCCGACAACTCCAGCGGCCAGACCGTCGAGCCCGTCCATGAAGTTGATCGCGTTGACGCACACCAGGATCACGAAGACGGCCAGGGCGATCGCGCTGCCCTCGTCGAGGGAGATGATCCGGTTCGGCAACGGAATCCAGTAGAACTTGATCCCGTTCAGGACCACCACGCCGGCCGCGAGCACCTGGCCGGCAAGCTTGGCGAGTGCCCGGATGTCCATCACGTCGTCCAGCACCCCGACCCCGCAGATGATCACGCTGGCCCAGAAGACCGCCCTGGCGTCGTGCTGGACCAGCTCGAACCGGCCGAGCCAGGGAAGGTTCGTCGCCACGATCAGCGCTCCGGTGATCCCTGCGAGCATCGCCAGACCGCCGAAATAGGGAACTGGGCGGGTGTGGACATCCCGGTCCCGGACCTGCGCCACCGCCTGGTACCTGAAGGCGAGCCGTCGGGCCAGGTTCGCGCTGATGTAAGTCACCCCGGCCGCCACCAGCAGCACCAGCAGGTATTCACGCACGCGGCGCGCTCCCCGGGGTGTCCTCGGGCGAGACGCCGGGATCGGCGTCCACGGGCGCCGCCTCCTGGGGCATCGGGTCCCGGGGGTCATGATCCGGAGGCATCGACGCCGGCGACGGGCCCTCCGTCGCGTCGCTGGGCTCGGGTGCTGTCGGCGGGGCGCCCTGCGGATCGAGGCCGTCGGCACCGCCGGCGTCGGGGTCCGGGGGACTCGCCGGGTTCTGGTTGTCGGTGTCGATGTCGGGCTGCGGAAGTTCGATGAGCCCGGGGATCACCTGATTGAGCTCCTCGACACTGATCCGGCCGGCCCGCAGCAGGTGCGCGAGCGGACCAGTCAGGTCGACGATGGTGGAGGGGATCGGATCGCTCCCCTCCCCCGCATCGAGGTAGACCGCCACCGCGTCGCCGAGCTGGCTCACCGCATCGGCCACCGTCAGCGCCGCAGCACCGCCGTGGATGTTGGCCGAACTGACCGCCAGCGGTCCGGTGCGGCGCAGCAGCTCCCGGGTGAAGTCATGGTCCGGAACGCGGACGGCAATGGTGTCGCCGCGCTCCCCCAGATCGAGCCGCAGGGAGGCGTGCGCCCGCAGCACCAGCGTCAGGGCACCCGGCCAGAAGGCCTCGGCCAGCGCGGTGACCCGGTCATCGACCCCCTCGGCCAGGGCGCGCACCATGGGGACCTCGGCCACCAACACCGGGGGCGGCACGTCACGGCCGCGTTCCTTGGCGTCGAGGAGCCGCTGGACTGCGGCGGGGTCGGTGGCCGCGGCACCGATCCCGTACACGGTGTCGGTGGGGAGCACGATGGTCTCACCGGCGCGGACGGCCGTCACGGCCGCGTCGAAGGCCGCCTCCGGATCCTCGTTCACCGTGCAGAGCTGGTGGTTCACGCGCCTATCCTGCCAGCCCGACGGGCGGTCACGAACCGGGGCCTGCCGGTGAGGTCACGATGATCGCGAACCTCGGTGAACCCGCCGTGACCGACGAAGACCTCCGGGGCGCTGCGACCCTGGACGTCGGCGTGTTCAGCGCACACCCGTCCACCGTCGCCCAGCAACCGAGCCGCGACCTCGGCAATGACCCGGATGGCGTCGAGCCCGTCGGTTCCGGAGACGAGCGCCTCCAGCGGGTCGTGGTCGCGGACGTCGGCCGGCAGATCGCCCCAGTGGCCCAACGGGACGTAGGGCGGATTGGCGATCACCAGATCAACCCGGCCGTCGAGGTGGGCGCAAGCCTGCGCCATGTCAGCGTGCACCACCTCGACCGTGGTGTCGGCGAGGTTGTCCCTGAGGTAGGTGAGCGCGGAGTCGCTCAGCTCGACCGCGGTCAGCGCCGCAGTCGGACACTCCTGTGCCAGCGCGGCACTGATGGCGCCCGATCCGGCGCACAGTTCCACCACCACCGGTCGGTGTGCCAGCCCGTTGAGGTGCTCCAGTGCCCAGCCGACCATCACCTCGGTCTCTGGTCTCGGCACGAACACTCCGGGGCCGACCCGGACCCGGACGGTGCGGAACCACGCCTCGCCGGTGAGGTGCTGCAGGGGCACTCCGTCCGCGCGCCGCTCGACCAGCGCGTCGAACTTCGCCGCCTGAGCGTCGCTGGCCTCCGGGATCAGCAGCAGTCGTCCGGGCTCCACCCCGAGAACGTGGGCGGCCAGAGTCCGCGCCTCTGCTGGCGACCCCAGGCGGGCGCCCGCCCGCGCGATCAGACCCGAGACCCGCACCGTCAGACTCCGGAGGCGGCCAGGCGGTCGGCAAGATCGGCGGCCTGCAGCGCCGCGACGACGCTGTTCAGGTCACCGGCGAGCACCTGGTCGAGGTTGTAGGCCTTGTAGCCGATGCGATGGTCGGCGATGCGGTTCTCCGGGAAGTTGTAGGTCCGGATGCGCTCGCTCCGGTCGACCGTACGCACCTGGGAGCGGCGCGTCGCTGAGGCCTCGGCCGCAGCGATCTCCTCGGCATGGGCGACGAGGCGGGCCCGCAGAATCCTCATCGCCGAGGCCTTGTTCTGCAACTGGCTCCGCTCGTTCTGGCAGGTCACCACCACGCCGGTCGGCAGATGGGTGATCCGGACGGCCGAGTCGGTGGTGTTGACACCTTGACCACCTTTGCCCGAACTGCGGTACACGTCGATCCGCAGATCATCGGGACTGATCTGGATCTCCTCGCTGTCATCAATGTCCGGCATCACCAGGACCCCGGCCGCCGAGGTGTGGATCCGCCCCTGGGTCTCG
>JBKEBV010000175.1:0-1832 GCA_047973315.1 Propioniciclava sp. | reverse complement strand
AGAGGAGGAGTGCGTGATCGCCCACCTGTCAGGCTCGGTGTCGGCACTCGGCGGAAACTGGCTTGTCGTGACGGTCGGCGGCGTCGGGTTCATGGTGTGGTGTCCCCCTCAGACCGTGATGTGCGCCCGGATCGGGGAACCGGTGACCGTTCACACAAGTCTTGTCGTGCGCAAGGACTCGTTGACCCTGTTCGGATTCGCCTCACCTGTGGAGCGCGAGGAGTTCGACCTTCTGCTGTCGGTCAGCGGCGTCGGTCCGAAGCTGGCTCTGGCCGTCGTGTCGGTGATGGGCCCGGCCGACCTGGCGCAGGCGGTGGGGGAGGGACAGATCTCCGCGCTGAAGAAGGTCCCCGGCATCGGCCCCAAGGGCGCTCAGCGTCTCATTCTCGAGCTCAAGGACAAGGTCGTCTCGCTGTCCGGGGACTCACCGGTCACAGCCCCCGCCGCCGCCGAACCGTGGCAGGCTCAGGTGCGCGACGGATTGGTCGGCCTGGGCTGGTCGGTCAAGGAAGCCGAGAGGGCCTGCGAGACCATCGCCCCCCAGGTGTCCGAGGGTGCGAGCCTGGCAGTGTTGATGCGTTCAGCCTTGCAACTGCTGGCGAAGAAGTGACATGGATTTCGATCTGGTAGATCCTCACAGGGCCCCCGACGAGACGGCGTCAGAGGCGGCCCTGCGCCCGGCGACCCTCGGCGACTTCCACGGGCAACGTCGCGTCGCTGATCAGTTGTCGCTGGTATTGCACGCCGCCCGGCAGCGAGGTTCGGTACCCGACCATGTCTTGTTGTCGGGCCCGCCCGGCCTGGGCAAGACGACACTGGCCATGATCATCGCGGCGGAGATGGAGTCGCCTCTGCGGGTGTCCTCGGGGCCGGCGATTCAACACGCCGGGGACCTGGCGGCCATTCTGTCCGGTCTGACGGAAGGCGAGGTGTTCTTCCTCGACGAGATCCACCGGATGTCCCGGCCCGCCGAGGAGATGCTCTATCTGGCGATGGAGGATTTCCGGGTCGATGTCGTCGTCGGCAAGGGCCCCGGAGCGACGGCCATTCCCCTTGAGATCCCGCCTTTCGTCCTCGTGGGGGCGACGACCCGGGCTGGGCTGCTTCCCGGGCCGCTCCGCGACAGGTTCGGATTCACCGCCCAGCTGGACTTCTACGAGCCGTCGGACCTCGAGACGATCCTTCGTCGATCGGCGACCCTGCTGGACGTCAGGCTCGACGACGACGCCGCCGGTGTGATCGCGTCCCGCTCCCGCGGCACCCCGCGCATCGCCAACAGGTTGCTGCGGCGCGTGCGTGACTACGCCGAGGTGAAGGCGGACGGGCGGGTCGATGCGGACGTGGCCGCCGCGGCGCTGGACCTGTACGAGATCGACCCGCTCGGTTTGGACCGGCTCGACCGTGGGGTGCTCGAGTCGGTGTGTGGCAAGTTCGGTGGGGGGCCGGTGGGGCTGTCGACCCTGGCCATCAGCGTGGGGGAAGAGACGGAGACCGTCGCCGAGGTCGCCGAACCATTCCTTGTCCGCCTCGGATTCCTCATGCGCACACCGCGGGGGCGGGTGGCGACGGAGGCGGCCTGGCGTCACCTGGGTCGTACACCCCCGCGGACCACCGCCCAGTCCGGCCTGTTCGACGACCGGGATGGGCGTCAAATCTGACCAGTGCCTCCGATCGGGCTACTCTTGACCACTGGCGGGCCAGACCGGCCCGAGACCTTCTACGTGGGAAACTCATGGATCAGTTCGTCTTAACGATCATCATGCTCGCCGTATTGGGCGGCGTGTTCTACTTCTTCTTGATGCGCCCCCAGCAAAAGCGCATGAAGGAGCAGC
>JBKEBV010000130.1:0-24266 GCA_047973315.1 Propioniciclava sp. | reverse complement strand
AGAGCCGGGTGAGCTCGGCGTAGGCGCGGGGCAGGAAGGTGCGACCCATCCATCCGATCAGCCGGACCTGGGCCGTGCGCCGGTCCCGTGGGTCCACCACGCTGGGCGTGGCGTGGCCCACGTAGCGGCTCACCCCGTGGCGATGCATCGCCTTGACGATCAACGATGTGCCTTCGACCAGCGGCAGGCCGGTGCCCTCGCGGGCCATGCTGGGACCCAGGGCGCTGATGACCGCATCCGCCCCGGCGACCGCCTCGTCGATGGCGGTGGCGTCGGTGATCTCCCCGACCACCACGCGGACCCGATCCGCCCAGACGGCCGGGACCTTGGTCGGGTTCCGGGCGTGGGCGGTGACGGTATGGCTGGCGTCGAGCAGGTCGGTCACGATGAGTTGGCCGATGGCACCGGTGGCGCCGAAGACGGTGACGTTCACGGGCTTCGTCCTTCGAGTGGGTACGGGCAGCACGCCTGATCAGGCCGACGCGGTGATCCGGCGGTGCGACGGTTCAGATGCCGGTGCCGGCATGCGACGACCAGCGGGGGCGCTCAGTCGATGGTGATGATGAGCTTGCCGACGGTGCCGTCGGCGAAATCAGCCAACGCCTGTCCGGTCTGTTCCAGGGGATAGGTCCGTTCCACCGGCACGACCGTCTGCTGCTGGGCCCGGCGCTGGGCGAGTGTGCCCAGGGTCGCGCCCGTCGGGGTGGCGTAGACCGGAATCGCGGTCGCGGTCTCGGTGGGCAGCTGGTCGGGGGCGCCCAGGATGGTCGAGGCGAGCCGGCCACCGTCGCGCAGTGCCGGCAGCAGTGCGGCGGGATCGCCAGCGAGGTGAATCACAGCGTCGACGCCGTCCGGATGGGCAGCCCGGACCTCCGCTGCGAGGTCGCGGTGATGGTCGACGACCTCGGCGGCACCGAGGTTGGTGACGAGGTCCTGCTCGGCGGGGGTGTGTGCGGTCGCGATCACCCGGGCGCCTGAGCGCGCGGCCAGCTGGACAGCCTGGTTGCCGACCCCGCCGGTGGCGCCGGCGATCAGAACGACCTGGCCCGGCGTCAGGGCTGCCGCCGTCACCGCGTCGACCGCGGCGGTGCCCGCCAAGCCGAGCGCCGCGCCTTCGGTCAGGCTGACCTCGTCTGGCAGCGGGGCCAGGCCGATCGCGACCGGAACCGTGACGTACTCACCGAACGAGCCGTCACCGAGAAACTCCTTGGTGACGACCCCGAAGACGCGGTCGCCGACCGCATAGTCGGCCACCCCGCTGCCGAGGGCGTCGACGATGCCGGCGAAGTCCTTGCCGAGCACGACCGGGAACCGATGTTCCATCATGCCCTCCAGACGGCCGGCGGCGACCGCCAGGTCGAACCCGTTCACTGATGCTGCTCGTACCCGGACGCGGATTTCTCCAGCCGCGGGTTCGGGTATGGCGAGGTCGTGGATCTCAGGGGTGGCGCCGATCTCGGCGAAGGCGATAGCACGCATGGGCTGCTCCTTGAAGACTAATCGGAGGATGTTCTCCGTTTACACCCTAGCGCATCAACCGGAATGATCTCTCCAGTCACGGGTGGGTTCCGAGTGGTCGCCGATGCCACGGGCTCCGCTGACGGGTGCTGCGTTGTGGCGGTCGCGCGCACCAGCGGCGTAGCTGGCGGTGCCGGGGGGGTGTCCCTATGTTTCCTCGTCAAGCGGCGAGGGGGCGCTGGTGGAGGGCAGCAGTGGCCGCCTCACCTCACGGTCGCGGTACCCCCGGTCGTCACAGCGACATGTGGATCTGGTACCGGTCGCCGCGGTACCAGGACAAGATGTGCTCGGCCGGTCGGCCGCCGGTGGAGGAGGTGCGACGGAACATCATCATCGAGGTGTCCGCGGGAATGTCCATCAGGCCGGCGATCTCCTCGCCGGCAGGCTCGGCCCACACGGTCTGCTCGGCGTGGTCGATCGGGTAGCCGAACTCCTCGGCGAGCACGCGGTAGAGGGATCCTCCGAGGTCCTTCGACCCCAGGTCGGGGAAGAGCTCTGCCGGGTAGGAGCCGCGTTCGAGGGCCATCGGGATGCCGCTCGCCAGGCGGAGCCGTTCGACGTACCAGACCTGGGAGTCCTCGGGAAGGAGGAGTGCGGCGCGGACCTCGCGGGTCGCCGGCATCAGCTCGCACTGGTTGACGATGGTGTTGGGGATGAGTCCGCGCCGTCGCATGTCATCGGTGAAGGAGGCCAGGTGGAGCAGCGACTGGACGCGGTCGCCCTGGACGAAGGTGCCTTTGCCGTGAACGCGGTACAACCGACCGTCCTCGACGAGCTGACGGATGGCCTCCCGCACCGTTGCCCGGCTGAGGTTGAACTCGGCCATCAGCTCCCGTTCGGACGGGATCGCGGTGTGAGGCTCCCACTGGGCCTCGATGCGCTGATCGAGGATCGAGCGTAGTCGCGCGTGCTTGGAGGTGCTGCTCGCGGTGCCGGGCGACACATCCCCCGATTCAGCTACGGAATTCATTAACTTCACTCTCATCCTCTTGACAAACCAAGCCTACTGGACCAGAGTGGGCGGTAACTGGTACGGACCACTTCGAACCACCAAGGCTCGACAAGGACAGGATAGCTAGATTTTCCGCCTTGTCACCCCCACTGGTTCTGTGAGGTACGGACCACTGAGACCCGATGGAGTGCTGCACAGAAGGAGAGTCACCATGAGCGCAGTCGCCACTAGGCAGGTCCTCGCACCACTCAGCGGCCGTATCCTCCTGCTGGCCGATGTGCCCTATCCCGTTTTCGCCAACGGGGTGGTCGGGCACGGGATCGCGATCGATCCCCCGCATCAGGTCATCGATGTGGTCGCCCCGGTCTCGGGGACACTCAAGGCCCTGTTCCCGCACGCCTTCGTCATCACCTCCCCCGACGGGGTCAACGTCCTGGTGCACCTGGGCCTGGACACCGCCCAACTCGGGGGGGCCGGGTTCACCACTCATGCCGAGAAGGGCGCCTCCGTCCAGGCCGGCACACCGCTGGTGACCTACGACGTCCCGGCCATCGAAGCTGCTGGCCACAGTCCCATCGTTCCGGTGGTCTTCCTTGAGCAGCATCCCGAGTCCATCAACCTCGTCTCATCGGTCACCCCGGGCGCGGACGTCCTTGGTGGCGACGCGTTCCTGTCCCTTGCCAACTGAGTAATCCCACGAAGGAGCAACGTAGATGTCCGTAATGGCGTCAGAGAAGTCGTCCCCGCGAATCCCCGGATTCGCTCAACTCCAGCGGCTCGGCAAGAGCCTCATGTTGCCGATCGCCGTGTTGCCGGCGGCTGGCATCCTCCTCCGCCTCGGCCAGCAGGATCTTCTCGGCCAGATCGAGGCACCGGTCATCGGTCCCTTCTTCGACGCGATGAGCGCGGCCGGCGGGGCCGTCTTCGCCCAACTCCCGCTGCTGTTCGCGGTGGGGGTGGCCATCGGCTTCGCCAAGAAGGCCGACGGTTCCACGGCGCTGGCCGCCGTGGTCGGCTACCTGGTCATGACCGAGGTCTTCAAGGCGATGTCGCCGGTGGTCCTGGCCGGGGTGGTCGACGCCGGTGGGAACCAGGCGACGATCAACTACAGCGTCTTCGGCGGCATCATCGTCGGCCTGTTCACCGCGGCGCTGTTCGACAAGTACCACACCATCAAGCTGCCGCCGTATCTGGGCTTCTTCGGCGGTCGGCGATTCGTGCCGATCGTGGTCTCGCTGACCTCGCTGGTCGTCAGCTTCGGCATGGCCTACTTCGACCCGCTGTTCAACACCGGCCTCACCGGGCTGGGTGCCTTCATCGGTGGCACCGGCGCGGTGGGTGCGTTCATCTACGGCTTCGCCAACCGGATGCTCATCCCGCTGGGCCTGCACCACATCCTCAACTCGTACGTGTGGTTCCTGCAGGGCTCCTACACCGGGCCTGACGGCGCCGTGGTCACCGGCGAACTCTCCCGCTTCTACGCCGGCGACCCGACCGCGGGACTCCTCACCTCCGGGTTCTACCCCATCCTGATGTTCGGACTGCCCGCCGCCGCCCTGGCGATGATCCAGATGGCCCGCCCCGGCCAGAAGAAGGCTGCCGTCGGTATCCTCTCGGCCGCCGGACTGACCGCGTTCATCACCGGGATCACCGAGCCGCTCGAGTTCGCCTTCATGTTCGTCGCTTTCCCGTTGTACGTCCTGCACGCCCTGCTGACCGGGTTGGCACTGGCGATCGCGTACGTGCTCGACATCCATCTGGGATTCTCGTTCTCGGCCGGCCTCATCGATCTGGTTCTCTACGGGACGGCGCCGGCCTCCAAGAATGTCGGCCTCCTGCTCATCATGGGCGTGGCCTACTTCGTGCTGTACTACCTCATCTTCCGGGTGGTCATCGCCAAGTGGAACCTGCGCACCCCGGGCCGCGAACCCGAGGCCGAGTACGCCGCCGAGCAGGCCGCCAATGTCGGTGACGATCCGGAGACCACCGCCGCCGTCGAGGCGGCCGTCGCCGGTGCCGACAGCCGTGCCGAGCGACTCATCGAGGCCTTCGGTGGGCGCGACAACCTCGTGAACGTCGACGCGTGTATCACCCGGCTGCGGATGGAGGTCGCCGACAAGTCAAAAGTTGATCAGGGTGCCCTGAAGGCTCTGGGGGCTCTGGGGGTGGTCGAGGTGGGCAACAATGTTCAGGCGATCTTCGGCACCGAGTCCGAGGTGCTCAAGGGGGAGATCAAGGACGTTCTGTAACCACCGTGCCGGGGTCGGGGCCTCGCTCCCTTTCCGCATCGCGGGGCTTCGGCCCCCGGCATGTCCGGCCGCAGCCGAGCCCCGGCCCCGATGGGCCGCCACCGCACCAGAACAAGGAGTGTTCATGGAAGTCATCATCGTCGAGCAGCCCGAGGATGCCTCCGCCCTCGTCGCGGACGCGTACTCGCGCCTGCTGGCCGCCAGGCCGGAGGCCGTGCTCGGCCTCGCCACCGGATCGACGCCGTTGGGGGTCTATCGCGAACTGATCCGTAGGCATCGCGAGGACGGCCTGAGCTTCGCCCGGGCGCGGGCGTTCCTGCTTGACGAGTACGTGGGACTTCCTGCCGACCACCCCGAGCGGTACCAGGCCTTCATCGAGCGGGAATTCACCGGCCTGGTCGACTTCGCTGAGGGTGCGGTCGTCGGCCCGGACGGCCTCGCTGCCGATCTCGCCACCGCGGGACCCGCCTACGACGCCGCCATCGCTGCGGCAGGCGGGGTCGACATCCAGATTCTGGGGATCGGTTCCGACGGTCATCTGGCCTTCAACATGCCGATGTCGTCGCTGAGCAGCCGCACCCGGTTGAAGACCCTGACCCCGAAGACGCGTCAGGACAATGCGCGCTTCTTCGACGGTGACATCGCCCAGGTGCCCACCCACTGCCTCACCCAGGGCCTGGGGACCATCATGGAGAGCCGGCACGCCATCATGCTCGGGTTCGGGGAGGGCAAGGCCCAAGCGGTCCGCGAGTGCGTCGAGGGCGCGGTCAGTGCACACTGGCCCGCCTCAGTCCTTCAGATGCACCCGCACGCGACCGTCGTCGTCGATGAGGAGGCCGCCAGCCAGTTGGCCTTCACCTCCTACTACCAGACAACATTCGACCGGAAGCCGGAATGGCAGGGGATCTGAACCATGGATATTCGTGCCACAACTGCGCTGGTGGACGGAGCGTTGGTCGGACCGGTACGACTGCGGGTTGAGGCCGGGCAGATCAGCGCGGTCACCGTCGGCCCTGCGGCGGCTGCCGGGCCCGCCCCCGAGGTCGATCTGGTCGGCGTCACCCTGACGCCGGGACTGCTCGACCTGCAGATCAACGGGTGTTTCGGGGTCGACTTCGCCGATGCCAGCCCCGACCAGTGGGCGGCCGTCCTCGCGCGGCTGGCCTCGCGGGGGGTGACCGGGATCGAACCGACGATCATCACCGCCCCGCTCGACCACCTGCCCGCCGCCTTCGCCCGCGTCGACCAGGCTGACGCCCGGCACCGGGACGAGTCGGTCTGCCGCATCCTCGGCGCCCACCTCGAGGGCCCGTTCATCTCGCCCGCCCGCGGCGGGATGCACCGCACCGACTGGATGATCGATCCCACCCCGGAGGCCCTGGACGAACTCCTCGGCTCCGAGGTCACCCGCCGGATTCTGCGCACAGTCACCCTGGCGCCCGAGCGCGAGCATGCCCTGGAGGCGATCCGGCGGTTCGTCGCCGCAGGCTTCATCGTCTCGGTGGGTCACTCCGATGCCACGGCCGATCAGGTGGCTGCCGCCGCCGATGCCGGGGCGACGATGACCACCCATGTCTTCAACGCCCAACGACCGCTCACCCACCGCGATCCGGGGGTTCCTGGCGGGGTGCTCGCCGATGACCGGTTCTTCATCGGGACCATCATCGACGGTCTCCACATCGATCCCCGCGTGGTCGGCATCGTCGCGGCCGCCGCACCGGGACGCATGGTGGGGGTGACCGACGCCATCGTCACCGCCGGCCTGCCGCCGCACACACCGTTCCATTTCGGCGGGCACACCATTGCCAACGATGACACCGGCCTGGGTCGCCGTGAGGACAACACCATCGCCGGGGCCGGGATTCTCCTCGATGAGGGTGTCCGGCGGATGATCGCGGCGGGGATGGATCCAGCGGTCGTGCTCGCCTCCTGCACCGAGGTGGCAGCCCACTCCCTGGGGCGCACCGATGTCGGCCAGCTGTCGGTTGGCGCCCGGGCCGATCTCGTCGCCTGGGGAAGCGATTGGAACCCGGTCCGGATCTGGGTGGGGGGCGCCGAGGTCGAGGTGGGCGAACCTGTCTGACCCGCGTCGCTCCAGGAGGTGGACACGGCGCGCGATCCCTCGGCTCGGGCAGGCTCCGGGTCGCTGGGACGGCCGTCCCGGGACTGGTTGACCCACCGGGCCGGGGCCGGGTAGAAACCGAGCCGTGACTTTCGCAGGTTTTCCGCCGGGGACGATCCGGTTCCTGAGCGAGTTGGCCCTCAACAACGACAAGGAATGGTTCGAGCGTCACCGCGAGCGGTACCACACCGAGGTGCGCGACCCGGCGGTGGCCTTCGTCGCCGAGGTCGGCTCCCGCCTGCAGGAACACGATCCCGACCTTCAGGTCGACCTGCGCGCCAACGGTGCGGGATCGCTGATGCGGATCCATCGCGACACCCGGTTCAGTGCCGACAAGTCTCCGTACAAGTCGAATGTGTCCGGCATGTGGTGGTTGGGCGAGGGGAAGAAAACCACCAGCCCGGCCTACGGCTTCCAAGTCGAGCCGGACCGGATGCGCCTCATGGGTGGGATGTTCGGCTTTCTTCCCGACGCGCTGGCCGCATACCGGACGGCCGTCGATGGTCCGCTCACCGGTCCGGCGCTGGAAAGTATCGTCGCCAGCCTGCGTGCGGACGGCTACAAGGTGGTGGGCGAGCACTACCGGCGGGTCCCGCGGGGACTCCCTGCTGACCATCCCCGGGCCGAACTTCTCCGGTTCCGTGCCCTCTACGCCACGCCGGCACTCGACCTCGGGCCCGGCGACATCGAGGCGCCGGATCTGGTGGACATCGTGGTGGCGCGCCTGATTCCGACCCGCCCGCTGGTCCGCTGGCTCAACGACGCCCTCACCTGATCCCGACCCGCGTCGGGACGCCGGGCCGGCGGTGAGGGCTCCGCGACGACCGGGGCGTCGGACCAGGCCCCTCCTCCCAGGCGATGACGGCGTTGCCGACGACGGCGCGCGGTGGTCGCAGGCGTGGTTCAGCCAACGTTGGTGCCATCAGAAAATCCAGAGCGAGCCGCACATGCGGACGATATAGTCCAATTTATGTCGCATTATCGAATCAATGAAGCTGCCGCACTGCTGGGCGTGAGTGATGACACCCTCCGCCGCTGGGTGGACGGAGGCCGCATCGCCGCATCCGCGGACGAGGACGGACGTCGGGTGGTCGACGGCGTCGACCTCGCCCGGTTGTCCCAGGAGGTCGCCGGTGACCCCGGCCACCCGGAGACCACCTCCGCCCGCAACCAGTTCCAAGGTCTGGTGACCCGGGTGGTCTCCGACACCGTGATGAGCCAGGTCGAATTGCAGTGCGGGCCCTACCGGGTCGTCTCGCTCATCTCGACCGAGGCCGTCAAGGATCTCGGACTCGAACCCGGCCGGGTGACCACCGCCCGGGTGAAGGCGACCAACGTCACCCTCGGATCATGAGCCGGCTCACCCGCGGGATGCTCGCCGCCGGCCTGGCCTCCCTGCTGGCCCTCACCGGATGTGCCAGCAGTCCGGCGCCGTCGGCGGCGCCGACCACCACCGCACCGGAGGAGGCCACCCTCACCGTTTTCGCGGCCGCCTCGCTGACCGAGGTCTTCACCGACCTCGGGGCGACGTTCGAGGCCGAACACCCCGGCGTCACGGTGCAGTTCAGCTTCCTCGGATCGTCCACGCTGGTGGACCAGTTGGCCCAAGGGGCGCCCGCCGACGTTTTCGCCTCGGCCAACGAGACCCAGATGGACCGCGCCGTCACCGAAGGCGTCGTGGCCGACCCCACCCTGTTCGCCAGCAATGTGTTGACCCTCGTCGTCGAACCCGGCAACCCGCTCGGCATCTCCGGACTCGACGCCTCCCTCGACGACGCCAAGCTCGTCACCTGCGCCAGCGAGGTTCCCTGCGGCGCGGCGACCGACACCCTGTCGGAGGAACTCGGCGTGACGCTGGCACCGGTGTCGCGGGAACAGAAAGTCACCGACGTGCTCGGCAAGGTCACCTCAGGCGAGGCCGACGCGGGCGTGGTCTATGTGACCGACGCCCGCCGGGCCGGTGACGAGGTTGAGGAGGTTGCCATCGATGGCACCGATCAGGTGGTGAACCGCTATCCGATCGCGGTCGCCGCTGAGGCGCCCCAGCCGGACCTCGCCGCCCAGTTCGTCGCCCTGGTGATATCCGATACCGGGCAGGCGGCCCTCGCCGAGGCGGGGTTCTCAGGCCCTTGACCGCGCCCGCCAGCCCCGTGCGCCGGCAGGTAGGTGCCGGTGCCCCGGTGCCCGGCTGGATCTTCCTGCCGGCGGGGCTCGCGCTGATCCTGCTCATCCTGCCGATCCTGGGCCTGCTGGCCCGGGTGCCGTGGAGCCGGCTCGGTGAGGTGCTGGCGACCCCGAGCGCGCTCGATGCGCTGCGGGTATCGCTGACCACCTCGGGGGTCTCGCTGATGCTGGCGGTGCTTCTCGGCTTTCCGCTCGCGCTGGTGCTGGCCCGCTTGCGCGGACCGTGGACGGCCGTGGCCCGGGTGGTGGCAGCGCTGCCGATGGTGCTGCCACCAGTGGTGGCGGGCCTCGCGCTCCTGGTCACCTTCGGGCGTCGCGGCCTGGTGGGGCAGACGCTGTCGGCGTTCGGGATCGAGATCGGTTTCACCGCCATCGCGGTGGTGCTGGCCCAGACGTTCGTCGCCCTGCCCTATTTCGTCGTCTCGGTGGAGGGTGCGCTGCGCACCCTGGACGTCGACTACGAACGCGTGGCAGCAACCTTGGGCGCCTCCCCGGGGTTCACGTTGTCGCGGGTCACGGTGCCGCTGCTCACGCCGTCGCTCATCTCCGGCGCAGCCTTGGCGGCGGCCCGGGCACTGGGGGAGTTCGGCGCCACGCTCACCTTCGCCGGATCGCTCCAGGGCGTCACCATGACCCTGCCCCAGGCGATCTACCTGCAGCGTGAGATCGACCCCGACGCCGCCCTCGCGCTCTCGGTCGTCCTGCTCGGCATGGCGACGGTTCTGGTCGGGGTCACGGCGCTCGTCCAGCGAAAGGGGTGGCGTCGTGACTGATCCCCGATCCCCGGACCGGGTGCGGGCCGGACCGGAGGAGCGGCACCACGGTCGCGGCGTCGAGGTCGACGCATCGGTCGAGGCCCGCCGGGTCGAGGTCGCGGTCAGGCTCGCTCCCGGACGGGTGACCGCCATCCTCGGACCCAACGGGGCCGGGAAGACGACGTTGGTGCGCCTGATCTCCGGAGAGCTTCGACCCGACCGGGGCCAGGTGAGGATCGACGGTCATCGGGTCGCCGGTCCGCAGATCATGCTCGCACCCCACCGGCGGACGGTGGCCCTGCTGGCGCAACGGCCGCTGCTGTTCCCGCACCTGCGGGTGCTGGACAATGTCGCCTTCGGACTGCGGGCGCGGGGAGTCGCGCGGACGGTCGCCCGCGAGCGTGCCGAGCGAGAACTCACCGCCGTCGGCGCAGAAGGCTTCGCCCGCCGGTGGCCCTCCGCGCTCTCCGGTGGTGAGGCGCAGCGGGTGGCGCTGGCCCGGGCGCTCGCCACCGATCCGTCGGTGGTGCTGCTCGATGAGCCGTTGGCCGCCCAGGACGTCGACACCGCCGTGGGCCTGCGGACCCTGCTCGCCCGACGCCTCCGCGGCACCGCGGCGACCATCGGGCTGGTCACCCACGACCCCCTCGACGTCTGGGCGCTCGCTGATGACGTCGTGGCTCTGGAGGGCGGCGCCTGTGTTGCCACGGGCGCCGTCGACGCGGTGCTGAGTCGTCCTCCCACCAGATTTCTCGCCCGCCTGGGCGGGGCCAACCTGCTGCACGGGACGGTCCGCGGTGAGGGACTGCACACCGGCGCCGATGCGGTCGCGGGTCTGTGGGACCCGTCGCTGGTCGCCGAGGAGGGGCGCCGGGGTCTGGCGACGTTCCCGCCGAGTGCTGTGGCCCTGTTCGCCGATCGGCCCCACGGCAGCCCGCGGAACACCTGGACGGCCCGGGTGACCAGTGTGGAGCCGCGGGGAGCGGCGGTGCGGGTGGAGGCGCGTCTGGGCGACGGACAGGTGATCGGGGCCGACCTGACCGCCCATGGGGTGGCCGCGCTCGGATTGACCCTTGATGCGCCGGTCATCGCCCAGGTGAAGGCGACCCAGGTCACCCTCTACGCCCGCTGACTCCCGACGACCGTTGACGCCCGATGACCCGTGATGACTGGCTCAGGCGTTGACGATGAGTGCAGTGAAGGTGAGCGGTTCCGGGCCGATATTGGTGATGCCGTGCCGGTGTCCGGGGGCCACCTCGGCGACATCGCCCGGCCCGACCTCCCAGGTCTGGTCATCCATCTGGTAGCGACCGCGGCCGGAATGGATGACGTAGTACTCCGCATCGACCGGATGTTCGTGCACCCCGACGACTCCACCGACCGGCACCGTGAGGTGGGCGAAGAGCCGGCCGTGGTCGTAGAGCTTCTCCTTCGGGATGTAGTGGCGGAAGACGATGTCGGTCTCGCCGCCCCCGATCGGACGTTCCTCCACCGTGAGGTCGTTGGAGCGGTACACAGCCATGAGGCCTCCTTCGTTGTGCTGAGCCTATGGGGCGAGCCCGGGCGGTGGTCGGATGATCGCCTGCGAGTCCGTCAGGATCCGGCGGTCTTCGTGCTGGCGCGGGCGGGGTGTAGGGTCCAGACCGCCTGCCCCGGCAGCGTGCCGCCGCTGTCGCCGACTGTCGCAGGGGTTGTTCAGATGGGGTACCTCCGAGCTGTTGCCCGGGTGACCACCCAAGGGGTGGTGCGATGCTCGCCACCCTGCAGCCATCTGCCCGGCTCGACCGCAGGCCGACCGCTGGTGAGGATGCGTCACGGAGAGGACGATCATGCATCCGTTGCTTGAAGTGATTGCGCTCAACGAGACCGATGCCCGCAACGCCGAGGCCGGTGGTGCGGATCGTCTGGAGCTGGTCGGCTCGATGGACAGCGATGGACTGTCCCCCAGCGACCGAACCGTGGAACGTGTCCGGTCGGCGACCTCGCTGCCGGTCCGGGTGATGGTGCGACTCCGGGCCGGTTTCGGTACCGATGCTGCCGAACTCGACCGGTTGAGACGGGTGGCTCGACGGTCGGTGGCGGCCGGCGCCGACGGGTTGGTCCTCGGTTTCCTCGATTCTGACGGTGACGTCGACCAGCGGGTGATGGAGGCTCTCACCGATGGCTGCCCGGTCCCGTGGACGTTCCACCGTGCTGTCGACCACTCCTCCTCGCCGGACCGGGTCTGGTCGGTGCTGCGGTGCCTGCCGGGGCTCGACCAGGTGCTGAGCGCGGGGTCGCCGCGCGGTGCCGGGCACGGGCTCGCCTCCTTGATCCGCCGCGCGGGCAGCGACGCGTTCGCCGCGGCGCGGTTGATGGTGGGGGGTGGGTTGGCACCGGTCCATGTTCCCCCGCTACTGCGGGCCGGAGTGCGCGCCTTCCACCTCGGATCGCTGGTACGACCGGGAGGGTCCTACGCCGCGCCGGTCTTCACCCCCTACGTGGCCCAGTGGCGCGACCTCCTCAATACCGACGCGGCCTGAGGTCGGATCCACCGATGTGCACCACGACTTTGCTCGCCCGGGCCGCGTCGGCGGCGAGGGCGATGGCCCGATCGACCTCCTCCAGCCCGACGTGGTGGGTGACGACCCGCGCGGCCTCCTCGTGGGTGGCCAGGAAGGCGATCGCCTCATCGAGTTCTCCGGCGAAGCGGTGTGTGCCGACGACGGTCAGTTCCTTGGTGACCACCGCCGCCAGACTGGCCGGAGCCGGTTCCCGGGGCAGCATGCCCAGCTGCAGCAGGTGGCCCTCCGGCGCGAGCGCGTCCAGAGCCAGACGCGTCGAGGCCCACACCCCGGTCGCCTCGATGGCGATGTCATAGGCCTCGGTGGGCGGGGAGTCGTGGGGGACCTCGACGGCAGCATCAGCCCCGAGGGTGACGGCCAGTTCCCGCGGACGACGGTGCAGATCGGTCACGGCGATGTGCCCAGCGCCGCGGGCAGCAGCGACGACGATGCAGAGAAGCCCGATCGGCCCGGCGCCGCACACCAGCACCCGCCGACCGGTCAGATCGCGCTGCAACCGGTTGAATCCGTGCAGGACGACGGCGAGTGGCTCGGCCAGGACAGCTCGTTCGGCTGGCAGGCCGTCTGGCAGAATGCGGAGCTGCTCCGGTCGGACGGCCAACTGCTCGGCAAGACCACCGGGCGTGGGGGGATGAGTCGATGCGCTGCCCAGGAAGGACACCCGATCATCGGCGTGCTCGGGCCGCACCACCGACTCGCCAGCCACGGGAGAGGGCCACAGGGGATGAACCGCAACGAGCGAACCCGCGGCTGCGTTGATGCCATGCACCCTGGTGTCGGTGAGCAGCCGGGCGCACACCTCGTGGCCCAGGATCATCGGGTCCTGTTGGACGAACGAACCGTTCGCGCCCTTGGTGGCATAGCTCACATCCGAACCGCACAGTCCCACGAGCACCGGCGCCACCACCACCTGATCGGGGTCAGGGGCCGGGGGATCCACCTCCTCGGTCGCGATCCGGTGGTCCGGGGTGAGCACAGCAGCACGCATGCGGGGGCCTCTCCTTCAGCAGTTGTAGTCTACAGTCAACAATTCACCAGGAGTCGGCGCGATGACCATCCATGCTGGACAGATTCGGCAAGTCGCTTTGGGCGACCAGGTTGCGGATGCGCTCAGGCGCCTGATCGTCGCCGGTGACCTCGCCGGTGGGACGCGGCTGGTCGAGGTGGCGCTGGCCGAGCAGTTCGGCGTCAGCCGGGGCCCGATCCGCGAGGCTTTCGCCAAGCTCGAGGCTGAGGGTCTGCTGACCACCGGTCGTCGGGGTGCTTTTGTGGTGGCGGTGACGGCTGGCGACATCCGCGAGCTGTACTCGCTGCGTGAGGCCATCGAGCAGCTCGCGGTGGAACTGATCGTGGGTCTTCGCGACGATCTCGACTGGTCCTCGCTGGAGGCGGCGGTGGAGCGGATGGCCAGGGCTGCCGACTCCGGCGATGACCGGGCGTTCACCGCGGCTGATATGGACTTCCATGTGGCGGTATACGAGCTGGCCGGGCACCGGCGCCTGCTCGATGTCTGGCGCAGCTATCAGCGGACCTTTGAGGTCGTCCTCGAGCAGTCGGCCCAGGGTCTGGATCTCCACAGCGGGGCGACCGACCACCGCCAGCTTCTGGAGACGTTCCGCTCGGGTACCGCGGACGCCTGCCGGGAAGCGGTTCACCGTCACCTCGACCGGGCCCACGCGCGGCTCCGGGGGAGTTTCCCCGCCTGAGAAACTCCTGGCCTGCCCAGGACTCCTGCGTCGAGTTCCGCACTCCCTGCTCTGACGGAAAAGCCTGCTCACCGATGACGGTTAACAGAAGACTCTTGACTGTTGACTGAGTCGTGGTTCAAGGTGGTGGTCAACCCTTCCAAGGATGCGAGGTCAGATGAGTACGCCCGTCGGTGCAGGCAGGACCGTGATGATCGGGGCCGTCCGCTGGGACGCCCTGTGCGCCAACGGTCGCTCCCTGCTGCTGGATCACGGATTCGCCCTCGATGAGAACGTCGCGGGCCAGCCGTACAGTCACGCCGACATGCTGGCCCACGCGCCGACCGCCCACGCAGCCATCTGCGGGGTCGAGGTCTGGGACGCCGACGTCTTCGATCACGCGCCCCACCTGAGGCTCATCGCGCGGCTCGGGGTCGGACTGGACAATATCGACCTCACCGAGGCGCGGCGCCGCAGGGTCGATGTGATCAACGTCCCCGGGGGCAATGCCCGTTCCGTGGCCGAACTGGCTCTGGGCCTCACCCTCGCGGTGCTCCGCAAGATCACGGTGATGAATGCCGAAATCCGCGACGGCCGCTGGGACCGCTATGTCGGTGAGGAACTCAGCGGTCGGCGGGTCGGTCTCATCGGCTACGGCGCCACCGCACGCTCCTTCGCCGCTCTCCTGAGGGGCTTCGGTTGCCGGATCCGGGCCTTCGACCCGTATGCCGATCCGTTCAACGCCGCCGCCGAAGGCGTTGAGATCACCCGGTTGGAGGACGTCCTCGACTCCGACATCGTGAGCGTCCACGCCCCCCACCTGCCGGCGACCCATCACATCATCAACGCCGAGACCTTGGCGTTGATGCCCGCCGGATCGGTGCTGGTGAACCTCGCCCGCGGGCCGCTGGTGGACGAGGACGCTCTGGTCTCGGCGCTCGCCTCCGGTCACCTCGCCGGTGCCGGACTCGACGTGTTCGAGGTGGAACCGGTCCGCCGCGACCACCCGCTGTTCGCGTTCGGCTCGGTGGTGGCGACCACCCACGCGGGCGCGGACACCGCTCAGGCCTACGACCGGATCGGGCTGGCGACGGCCCGGGCGGTCATCGACGTCTTCTCCGGAAGGACACCAGCCCACATCGCCAATTGACTCCCCCAGCGGCGACGAGGCCGCCGAGGTAACGAAAGGAAACACATGTCGGCACACAAGAAATGGGGCCGGGCCCTGGCGGCGGTGGCGGTTGCCGCCTCGCTGGGCGCGACGGCCGCCTGCAGCTCGGGAGGATCGGGTGAGGGCGATGCCACCTCCCTGACCCTGATCGCGGCCAACAGCACCTTCACCGAAGCGCTTCCCGGCCTCGCCGCCGCCTATGAGGAGGAGACCGGCGTCAAGGTCAACATCGAGACCTACGGCAACGAGCAGCTGAACGACACCCTCAAGGTCAAGCTCAACGCCCAGTCCGACGAGTTCGACATCTTCGGCTACCAGGTCCAGGACGTCATGAGGGAATTCGTCCGCAACGGTTGGGTGGTCGACATCAGCGACTACGTCGCCAACTCCGGCGACTGGGACTGGGAGGACTTCCAGGACCCTGCCCGCGAGGCGGTTCAGCTCGACGGCAGGATCTACGGCGTCCCGGTCGCCACCGAACGCCAGATCGTGTTCTACCGGGCCGACCTGCTCGAGGAGGCCGGGATCGAGCCGCCCTCGACGATCGAGGAACTGGAGGCGGCTGCCGAGGAGCTGAACGATCCCGACAACGGCTTCTACGGCATCGCCATGCGGGGGGCCCGCGTCCCGCTGGTGACGCAGTACTCCTCCTTCCTGTACAGCTACGGAGGCGACTTCCAGGACGCCGACGGCAAGGCCTCGATCAACACCCCTGAGGCGGTGCAGGCCTACGAGACCTACGGCCGGCTGCTGAACAGCTACGGTCCTCCCGGCGCGACAAACATGGGTTGGGTCGAGGCCTCGGCGATCTTCGCCCAGGGCAACGCGGCCTTCTACATCGATGCTGACTCGCAGGCCTACACCTTCCTCGACCCCGACAAGAGCGCGGTCGTCGACCAGGTCGCCTATGCGCGCTTCCCGGCCGGCCCGGCCGGCTCGAAGCCGTACAACATCGTCTTCCAGACCCTCGGCATCAACGAGTTCTCCACCAAGAAGGACGCGGCCTGGGCCTTCATCGAGTGGGTCATGAACAAGGAGAACGCCACCGCGCTGCTCGCCGAGTCGACGCTGCCGGTGGCGCGGACCTCGGCCTGGGAGGACGACGCCGCGACCGCCCAGTTCCCCGACGGCCTGGTCGAGATCGCCCGCGGGGTGGATGACGCCTACGTCGGCCACGACCGTCCTCAGCTCGAGGCCGTGGCCCGGGCCCGTGAGTACGTCGGCGGTCCGGCGATCACCGCGATCGAGGGCGGGGACACCGCAGCCATCCAGGCCGCGGCCGACTCGGCCAACGACGAGTTCCAGTCGCTGCTGGACAGCGAGCCCCGCTGATCGGTGCTCGGGGTGGGACGCTTCGCCGTCCCACCCCGGCTCCCCCAACCATCGAGGACTGACATGCAGACAGCTCCTACTGCCGCCGAACGGCGGGCAGCTCCGGGCGGCTACCGGCCTCGCGGCCTGACCGCCTGGGTGGACCATCATCTGAAGCAGTTGCTGACGCTTCCCGCGGTGCTCTTCGTCGCGGTGCTCATCGCGTTCCCCATTCTCTACACGGTGTTTCTGTCCATCACCAACGCCCAGGGTGCGGTGACCCGCCCCTTCGACATCACCGGGCTGCAGAACTACGTCTACTGGCTGACCGAATCGGACCGGTTCTGGCCGGCGGTGGGCCGGACCGCCTATTTCACGATCCTGGCGCTCGTGTTCGAGATCGTCATCGGCCTGGCCATCGCCCTGCTGCTGCGCAAACCGTTCCGCGGTCAGGGGCTCATCCGCGTCTTCCTGCTGCTCCCCCTGGTGGCGACCCCGGTCGCGGTCGGCATGATGTGGCTGCTCATTTTCGAACCGTCCATCGGCTTCGCCAATGTGATGATGAAGTCCCTCGGGTTGCCGCCCCAGGGCTGGCTCTCGGATCCGTCGCAGGCGCTCAACACGGTCATCTTCATCGACGTGTGGCAGTGGACGCCGATGATCACCCTGATCTGCCTGGCGGGGTTGTCGACGCTGCCGGAGGAGCCCGATGAGGCTGCCCGCGTCGACGGCGCGAATGCCTGGCAGCGGTTCCGGCACATCACCCTGCCGCTGCTCTACCCCACCCTCGGTGCCGCGGCGATCCTGCGGGCTATCGATGCGTTGAAGACCTTCGACATCATCTACGCGACCAAGGGGCGGGGCGGTGGGTCGAGCCACGAGGCCGAGACGTTGAACATCCTCGCCTACAGCGAGTCCTTCGAGTACTCCCAGTACGGGAGTGCATCGGCGCTGCTGATGCTGTTCTTCCTGTTCATCATCGGCGTCCTGCTCGCCCTCGCGATTCTCCGCAAGAAGGGAAATCTGACGTGACTGCCACCGCTACCCCTCCCGCCACGGCGGACCGGCGGAAGCGACCCGCCCGCCAGCGGGCCGGCTCCCTGCTCCGCGGCATCGGGATCGCGCTGGTGACGCTGATCTTCGTCCTGCCGCTGGTGTGGATGCTGTCGGCGTCGTTCAAGACCACGCTGCAGATCATCGACCCGCAGTACATGTTCAACTTCACCCCCACGTTGGGCAACTTCGTCACCGTGTTCGAGGCCCAGGACTTTGGGCAGTTCATCCTCAACAGCTCGATCGTCGGCGTGGGTTCCACGCTGGTCGCCCTGCTGCTGGGGGTCCCTGCCGCCTACGGGATCGCGCGGTACCGGATCAAGCAGGCGACGACCTTCGTCCTGCTGGCCCGCGTCATCCCCGGAGTCAGCCTGCTGGTGCCGTGGTACTTCCTGTTCTCGCAGATGCGGATGGTCGGAACCTATGGTGTGCTGATCCTGACCCACATCTTCGTCACGATGCCGCTGGTGATCGCCATCATGTCGGGCTTCTTCGAAGGTCTGCCCGAGGAGCTTGAGGAGTCGGGCCTCATCGACGGTTGCAGCCGGTTCACCGCGTTCCTGCGGATCACGCTGCCGCTGTCGATTCCCGGCATCGCGACCTCGACGATCCTGTCGTTCATCTTCAGCTGGAACAACTTCCTGTTCGCGTTGGTGCTCTCCAATCGCGCCACCCGAACCCTGCCGGTGGCCATCAGCAATTTCACCAGTTACGCCTCGGTTGACTGGGGTGGCCTGATGGCGGCCGCGGTGGTGATCACGGTTCCGGTGATGATCATCGCCCTCTTCGCCCAACGCTATGTCGTGTCCGGACTGACTGCCGGAGCGACGAAAGGATGATCATGTCTCCCGCCAACCCCCATCCCCGCGGCCGCCGCATCCTGGTGGCGCTGCCCACCATGTTCGCTGCCGACGGGTCGCTCGATCTGGAGGCGTCAGCCCGGGCCGCGCACCTGGTGCGGTCCTCCCAGGCCGACGGTGCCTTCATCGCGGGCACCACCGGCGAGTTCTTGTCCCTCGAGCCCGACGAACGACTGGCCTTGTTCGCCACCCAGCGGGAGGCGCTGGGCGGCAAGCGGATCATCGGGCATATCGGTGCCGGCTCCACCCGGCAGGCCATCGCACTGATGGAGGCGGCCCTCTCCCGGGGCGTGACCGAATTCGCGGCGCTCACGCCCTACTACCTGCCCGCCAGCCCTCCGGCGACCTACCGTCATTTCGCAGCGCTGGCGGAGGCGGCCGCGGGCCGGGCGCGGATCTATGCCTACCTGTTCCGGGCGCGGACCTCGACGCAGGTGAGTCCGGCCGAGCTGGGGCGGATCGCCGAGCTCCCCGGCATCGTCGGGGTCAAGGTGAGCGGTGAGGATCTCGCCACCGTGGTGGAATACCGCGCCGCGACGCCGGCCGAGTTCGAGGTCTTCACCGGCAACGACGCCGATTTCCCCCGCCTGGGAGCCCACGGTCTTGACGGCGTCGTCTCCGGGGTCGCGGCCTGCTTTCCGGCCACCTTCGACCGGATGGTCGCCGCGCTCGCGACCGGAGATGAGGCGGCGATCGCCACCGCGCAGGCGGACGTTCTGGCCGCGGTCGACCTGATCGACGGCGATATCGGTCGCATCAAGACCGGCCTGGGTGCCCTCGGAATCGGGGGACCGACGGTCCGGATGGCCATCGAGGCGCCGGATGTCGCCCTCGCGGAGACCATCGGTGCCACCGTCGCGAAGCTGGAGCACCGGTGACGGGCGTCGGCGGTCGGCTCATGACCGCAGGTGAGCGCGATGGCTGACCAGGTGGCCTGGATCGTGGGCGGCGGCAGCGGGATCGGCGCCGGAGCCGCCCGGGCGCTGGCCGCCGCCGGGATGCGCGTCGCGATCAGCGGTCGGCGTGCCGACCGGATCGAGGAGGTCTGCGCCGGGTTGCCCACCCCCAACCATCCGGCGGTGGCCGATGTCACCGACCCGGAGTCGCTGAGGCGGGCGCACGCGTCGATCCGCGACACCCTCGGCGAGGTCGACGTGCTCGTCTACTCGGCCGGGACGAATGTCACCGAGCGCTACTGGCGCAACAGCGACGCCGAAGCGTTGGCCGGCGTGATCGACACCAATCTGAACGGGGCGGTGCGGGCGGTTCAGCTGGTCGTCGGCGGTATGCGCGCCCGGGGCGACGGTCTGGTCATCCTGATCTCGTCGTGGGCGGGGTGGCGGTTCGCTCCCGGGGTGGGGGTGGGGTACTCGGCGAGCAAGACCGGTCTGGCGGCCGTCGCGGAGACCATCAACGCCCAGGAACGTCTTCACGGCATCCGGGCCACCCATCTGTGTCCCGGCGACGTCCGCACCGAGATCCTCGCGACCCGGCCGGTTGTCCCTTCTGCGGAGGAGCAGGAGTTGATGCTGACCGCCGAGGACGTGGGCGCCGCCGTGGCCTGGGTCGCGGGCCAGCAACCCCGCATCTGTGTCAATGAGTTGGTGATCACGCCGACCGCCAATGTCAGCTACGCCTGACCGCCGTCGGTTCGCTCCCACCGGTTTCGGCCGCTCGCGACCCCACCGCTCCCTGCTCGGAGTTCCCCCTTCCCCGCACGGTCGTTCCGAGCCGGTCGCAGATGTCGCCGGGTCGCGGCACGGGATAGGCTCGCCCTACCCACCGGAGGGAGCGGGATGGCGTCAACAGACCGGGTTTTCGGCTACAGCTTCGCGAGCATCTACCAGCTGTATGTCGCCAAGGTCCAGCGGAAGGGCCACACCAGCGCCGAGGTGGACCAGGTGATCGCCTGGCTCACCGGCTATGACGCCAACGGTCTCGATACGGCCATCACGACTGACATCGACCTGCGGACCTTCTTCGCCCGGGCCCCCGCGATGAATCCCCACGCCTCGCTGATCACCGGCGTCATCTGCGGAGTCCGGGTGGAGGACATCGAGGATCCGCTGATGCAGCAGATCAGGTGGATGGACAAGCTCGTCGATGAGGTTGCTCGCGGTAAGAAGATGGCCTCGATCCTCCGGCAGCCGAAGGCGTAACCGCGCGGAGGCGGACGGCCCGACCGTGGCTCCCACCGGAGCGCGTGGCCCCGGGCTGACGCTCGGCCTCGGTTTGGTCCCGGTGCCGGTGCGGGGCATAGGGTCAGGGGTATGTGTCCTGCCCCGAATGCCGCCGTCAGGGTTGACTGACCGGTGTCGTCACGCCCCGCCGAGAAGCCCGATCCCGAACTCCGTCGCGGGCGGATGCTCGCCGTCCTCATCCTCCCGCTCTTCATGGCGATGCTGTCGGTCTCGGCCATCAACGTCGCCCTGCCCGCCATTGAGACCGGCCTGGGAGCCAGCCAGTCCTCGGTGCAGTGGATGCTGTCGGGCTACACGCTGGCCTTCGGCGTGCTGCAGATTCCTGCCGGACGGTTCGGCGATGCCCTCGGACGGGGGTCGCTGTTCGTGGCCGGGGTGGCGCTGTTCACCCTGGGATCGCTCGCCGGTGGGCTGGCGGTGACTCCGCTCACGCTGAACATCTTCCGGATGATCCAGGGGGTGGGTGCAGGATTGTTCCTGCCGCAGATGATCGGGATGATCCAGCAGTACTTCTCTGGGAACGGTCGGGCCCGTGCCTTCGCGCTGATGGGGGTGGCGGTGTCGGCGTCGGTCGCCGTCGGGCCGGTGATGTCGGGCACCATGATCGCGCTGTTGGGTCCCCAGGCGGGGTGGCGGGCCTCTTTCCTGGTCAATGTGCCGATCGGTCTGGCGGTGGTCATCCTCGCCCTGAGGTGGCTGCCCTTCGTCACCGAGCGGCGTCGGCGGGACGATCCGGCGGCCGGAAGTGCCCGCTTCGACCTTGATCCGGTGGGCATGCTGCTCATCGCTGCCGGTGTCCTGGCGGTGATGTGGCCGTTCATGCAGCGGACCGCCACCTGGGAATGGCTGTTCCTCCCGCTCGGCGTCGCCCTGATCGCGACCTGGGTCGCCTGGGAGGCGTGGTACAAGCGGCGCGGCAGGCAGCCGATGGTCGATCTGGGTCTGTACTCCCACCGGTCCTTCGCCCTGGGAACCGCGATGAGCGGGGTCGTCTTCCTGGGGGTGCCCTCGACCTTCGTCGTGGTCGCGATGGTCCTCCAGCAGGGGCTGGACGTGTCGGCCTTCGCCGTCGGCCTGATCGGTCTGCCCAATGCCGCGGCCTCGGCGCTGGCGGCCGGATGGTCGGCGGATCGGGTGCTGCTGGATGGCCGCCGTCTGCTGGTCTGGTCGGTGGCGCTGGTGGTCGCCGGATCGCTGGCCAGTGCGCTCGTCTTCTGGCTCGCTTTCGCCGGGATGCTCAGTTTCTGGTGGCTCCTGGTCTCGCTGATCCCGAGTGGCATGGGAATGGGCATCATCGGCTCGGCCAATCAGACGTTGTCCCTGCTCGATGTGCCGCCCGACCAGGCCGGCGTCGCCGGTGGGGTGAAGTCGACCGGCGAACGCGTCGCCACCTCGATCGGCATCGCCGTGATCACCGGCGTGCTCTTCGCTGTGGCCGGTCAGGACGGCTGGGCGGCCGCCGGTGTGGCGGGGTTCGTGGCCATCGCGGCCATCGTGTCGGTCGGTCTGGTGCTGGCGATCGTCGACCTGCGTGTCCACCAGCGGTGACCGTCGGACGGCTGCACCGCCCGTGACCGCAGGATGCTCCACCCTGACCCGGACGCAGGTGGTTCGACCGGCGTTCCGGAGCGCGGTCTCAGGAGTCAGGAGTGAAGATCTCCTCGATGGGTAGGCGGAACAGCGCCGAGATCCGGAAGGCGAGGGGGCGCGCCGACGAGGTGGAACAGCCCGTAGGTGAAGGTGACCAGGCTTCCGCCACCGAAGCCGGGAGCGAGGGAGACGGGCTGCGAGAGGCAACTAGGCTCGGTGGTATGGCTAGCGAAAACAGGCGTCGACGGTGGCGCTGGGTCTCGATCGTGGGAGTGGTGGTCGTGGTGACCGGGGTGGTGGTCGGTCTGGTGGTTTCTGGCGCTGACGCCGAGAATCCTGACCCGTCCCACCCGGTGGGGGATCCTGACGTCTGGCTGGACGCGCGCTATCAGACCGGCGCCACGACGTGGACAACCAGCGATGCGGTCGTCGGTGTCGGCGCTGACCGGACCACTGTGCTGCTCGCCTCGCACGATGACCTCGGTGTGCGGGGAGTGGATCTGATGACCGGTGATCCGCGGTGGGAGGTGGAGGATCTGATGTGTGTCGCCGGCGGCACCTTGGACGGGGTGGGCTACTGCCTCCGGGGTTCGGAGGCTCCAGAACTCGTGCGGGTTGACGATGCCGGAACGGTCGAGCCGTTGACGTCACTCCCGGCCCAGGCGCGTTCGGTGGTTCCCCTCGGCCAGATCGACGATTCCCTGCTGGTGATGGTGCGGCAACCGTCGGAGATCACGGTGATGCGTGTCGGGGCTGATGGGGCCGTCGACTGGGAGCGTGAACTGCCGATGACCAGGGCGTCCTGCCATCTGCTCCAGGGCCATGTCGGGTGCAGCGGTCCGCTGGCCTATGCGGTTGTCGACAGCACGACCGGGGAGGTCACGGTACCGGTCGCCGAGACCCCCGCCGACATGAGTGCGGTGGTGAGGTGGGCCACCGACGGTTTCGCCGTCGTCGATCTGCGCCATCCCCAGTTCACCATGACGGCGCCGACCTACGACCTGACCGGGCAGGAGTCCGGGTCGGTGGCGATGCCCAGGCTTCTGCAGTGGCCGGCGGCTGACCAGCGGGTCTACTACCCGATGGCCGACCTGGCGCTACCCCGCAGCGCCCTCGCGGTGGCCCACGACGGCACGGTAATCACCGAAGGGGTCGGTCAGGGTGAGCAGGTGATCTGGCCCGGGTCGCTCCCGATCGAGGGCGCCCCGTTGCTCATCAAGGGTGTGTCGGCCGACGGTGAGCTCATCCTGGTGGTCGAGAATCAGGCGTTGTCGTTGTACTCCCGCGCGGGTGAGGTGATCCAGACCTGGGAGGAGCCCGGAGGTGAGGTGGGAACCGCCGATGGGATTGTGGTCGCCGTCGACGACGCCATGATCTCCACGGTGTACGCCCCGGGTGCCGTCTAGGGAACCGCTGATCAATCATGTCCCGGCTGCGGCGCACCGGATCGGGCGATCCGCTTCCCCCCAGCCCCTACCCGAGTGGCTGTCGCTGCTGCGGGGTCAGCGTCGACATGCTGCGGCGCCGCGTCGCGGCGGGCCACCTGCCCGCGTGCCGCTTCCGCGAGCGGCACATTCGTGTCCGATCCGAGGATCTCGACCGCCTCTTCCGGCCGAGTCCCGCCGGCGACTGGCCCTGCGCCGTCAAGCCGCAACGCGTCCTGACCCTCCGTGCATGAACTCGTCACGCTCGATCAGCCCCGCTTCATCTCACGACGGCCGACTGGCCCGGTAATGGTGAAGGACAGCGCCGGGGGTGATGTATCCAGCGCAACGTTCCTGGCGTCCGTGGCCCGGCGTGAGACGGGCAGCGACGTGAACGTCGCCGCGCACCTACTTGTCGACGTCTGAAGGAAGCGGTCGAGGCCGCTGTGGTGATCAGCAACGACAGTGACCTTAAGCTACCCATTCAGATTGCCCGAGCGCACGTCTCTGGCGGACTCGTGAACCCGACCAAGGGCTACCCGGCGGGCGCCCTGAACGCTGCGCCGACGGTGGGTGCGGGCGGCCACTGGTGGTACCAACTCGCCACGCAAGACTTCAACGGATCAC
>JBKEBV010000112.1:0-34687 GCA_047973315.1 Propioniciclava sp. | reverse complement strand
CCTCGGCGAGCTTCTCCCCGTTGGCCGGGGGTGCGATCTGGTCCTTGCTCCCCTGGATGATCATCGTGGGCTTCCCCGGCACGAGCGTCGCCCATTCGTCCTCAGGCGTGATGGTCGAGGCGGTGGACTGCATCGGGCCGAGCCTGCCGGCCCGGGCCACCTTGATCGCCTGCCAGGCCGATCCGGCGTCGGCGGGATCGCCGACCATGAAGGTCATCGCCTGCTCCATCTGCGCCTCGGGGGCGTCGGAGAAGGCGGTCCTGAGGGCCTCCTGGGCCTCATCGACCGGCGGCACGACACCGCCGGCCGCCAGCAGAATGACGCCCTCGATCCGGTCCGGGTGATCGAGGGCGACCGCGCGGGCGACCCGGTTGCCGAAGGCGTGGCCCGCGACCCAGCAGGTGGGTAGATCGAGGTGGTCCATGACCGCTGCCACGTCAGCGGCGAGGTCGTGCATGGTGACCGTCTGGTCCGGGTCGGTCGGCGGCTGGCGGGCATCGACCCGCGCCACCCGATGGCCGGCGCGGGCGAGCTGGCGAGCGAGCGGGGCGAGGTAGGTGGCCTTCAGGCTGCCGCCGGGCAACAGCACGATGGGGACGCCGTCTCCGGCTCCGTCGAGGTAGTAGCGGTTCGTGATGTCGTCGTGGGTGAAGTCCTGGCCAGCGTCGGCGTCGGCACTCATGAGCGGGCGCTCCCTTCGTATCGGCGGTTCCCACACTAGCGAGCGCGACGCCTCGACAGCTGCGCGGGTGTGGCGACGCTGGCCCCGAAGCCCGCTCGTGCGGGAGACTTGATCCGCGCAGGACAGCGAAACCCTGCTGCGCACCTTCTGAAGGTCCAGGTGAGAGGAACAACCGGTCATGGCCCGCACCGCACGCGTCGAGCGCTCGACGAGCGAGAGCACGATCACCGTCGAACTGAACCTGGACGGCACCGGCACGCCCCGGATCAGTACCGGGGTCGGGTTCTACGACCACATGCTCACCGCACTGGCCAAGCATGCGCTCATCGACCTCACCGTGGAGGCGTCCGGCGACGTGCACATCGACGGCCACCACGTCGTCGAGGACACCGCCATCGTCCTCGGGCAGGCCCTGCGGCAGGCGCTGGGAGACAAGGCGGGCATCCGCCGGTTCGGCGATGCCCTGGTGCCGCTCGACGAGGCACTCGCGCGGTGCGTGGTCGACGTGGCCGGGCGCCCCTATGCGGTGTGCTCCGGTGAACCCGAGTCCCAGATCAACGCCCGCATCGGTGGCAGCGGCGTGCCCTATGCCGGCTCGATGACCTACCACGTGGTGGAGTCGCTGGCGCTGAACGCCGGGTTGTGCGTGCACCTCGACCTGATCCGGGGCCGGGATCCCCACCACATCGTGGAGGCCGAGTTCAAGGCGTTGGCCCGGGCCCTCCGCGCCGCCGTGGAACCCGATGGCCGCATCGCCGGGATCATCCCCTCCACCAAGGGTGCCCTGTGAGTCGACCGACCGTCGCCGTCCTCGACTACGGCTCGGGGAATCTGCACTCGGTCACCCGGGCGCTGGCCGCGGCCGGTGCAGAGGTCAGCCTCAGCGCCGACGCCGAGGTGTGCGGTCGGGCGGCCGGTCTGGTCGTGCCAGGAGTGGGGGCCTTCGCCGCCTGCATGGCCGGGCTCAGCGCCGTCGGCGGCCCGGCGATCATCCGTCGGCGCTTTGCCGAGGCGGCCCCGATGTTCGGGATCTGCGTCGGGCATCAGGTGATGTTCACCGAGGGTGTGGAGCACGGCCGCACCGCCGCCGGGGTAGGCCTGCTGCCGGGGACGGTGGCCGAACTGCGCGTCGCCCGGCTGCCGCACATGGGCTGGAACACCGTGGTGCCGCATCCGGACTCCGGGCTCCTCCACGGCCCGACCGAGGAACGGTTCTACTTCGTGCACAGCTACGGCGTCCATGATCAGCCCGACTGGCCCGAAGGGGCCCGTCCGACCTGGGCCGAACACCAGGGCGATCGTTTCGTCGCGGCGATCGAGTACGACGCGCTGACCTCCACCCAGTTCCATCCGGAGAAGTCCGGCCACGCCGGCGCGCAGCTACTGAGCCGGTGGGTCGACGGACTCCGCTGATCGACCCGGACCGAGCCAGGGGACGGTGGCGATGAGGTGGCTCGCTGACGTGTTCACGGCCATCGGAGAGATGCTCAGCCTGCACGTTCCTCACGCTTTCGGCGACCCCGGCCAGGGACCGGTGGCCGTCGGCGTGGTGATGGCTGCCGCGCTGTCGACAGTGACCGGGCAGGCGGCGGTGCTCCGGCTCAACCGGATTCGTGGTTGGCGCCTGGTGCTGAGCGTGCTGGTGGCGGCGTGGTTGGCCGCGGCCCTGCGGGTCGGGCTCGCCTTCGCGCTGGCGTTCGCGTTCGCGATGGCGCCGTACGTGTTCGGGTTCCTCATCTTCCTTCCAGATGTCGGCCTGGGGGTGAGCCGCCTCCTGGAGATATGGTCGCTGGTCTGTCTCATCGTGATGGCATCCTCGGTGCTCGCGTCGGTGTGGCTGGCCGTCGGCGTGGCGACCGGGATCTGGACGGTGGCGGCCCGACTGATCAGTCGCGCTTTCACCGGCCTGGCAGGCCGGGTGTGGACCCGGCTGAACGGGCGATCCACCATCACCACCGGGCAGGACGTCCTGTCCGGCACCCCGTTCATCCCGGTCACCGTCGAGGAGACCCGCCGATGACACCCGGCATCGGTCACCTGGTGGTCATCGTGCTGATCGTGGTGGTGCTGGTCATCCTGATCTTCGCCTTCCTGGCGCCGCTGGACTCGCTGCGCTGGTGGGATCGGCGGAGCGCCGCCGCGGCCGGTCGGGGCCTCGGGGTGCCGACGGAGAGCGATGACCTGCCGCAGCGTGCGAACAGCGAGGCCTTCCTGGTGTACCTGTCCGGGATCGCCGCGATCACCGGAACCTACGACAACGTCGCCGAGCGGGAGTTCCTCGCCGACGAACTCCCCACGGTGACGGTGGCCGCCGATGTGTTCGCCTATTCGGTGGAGAACCGGGGACTGACCCAGCGGCGATCGGCCTGGCTCTGCTCCCGCCTTGCCGACTGGCAGCGCAACTCCACCTTTGTGCCGGCCACGGCGATCTCCGGTCTCGTCCAGGTTCGCAATGCCCTGCGGGTGGTGGTCTCGGCCGACCCGCGGTACGGTCCGACGTTCAACCTGGGGATCGCCCAGCAGGTCGTCGACTCCCTCACTCGCCACGGCTACGACTGGGAGCGTCGGCCGCCGGTGGTCCTGCTGGGCTACAGCGGCGGGGGCAGGTCGCTGTCGGGGCGTCCTGGTATCTGAGCGCGGTGGGGGTGGAGGTCAGCGTCGTCTCGCTGGCCGGGGTGCTGAGCTCCGATCCCGGGATCTCCCGGTGTCGGCACCTGTGGCACTTCTACGGCCGCCGGGACGGGACCCGCCCGCTCGGCCCGATCCTCTTCCCCGGTCGCTGGCCGGTCGCGATCGGTTCGCGATGGAACTCCGCCAAGCGGGAGAGGCGGGTGAAGGTGGCCTGTATCGGGCCGATGAAGCACGCCGAGGGCCGCGACTACCTCGACGCCGACGCGACCGATGCCGGCGGCGTCCCGTTCCGCACCCTGACGATCCGGGCGCTGCGCCAGGCGATCGAGGCGACGACCGACCAGGCCTGATCGGAGCGGCTCGCCGGATTCCGGCCCGGGACCGGGCAGAGCCGCCGCCCGGCGTAGCATGCTGCCCTGTGTCGAACCTCACGTTGCTGCCCGCTGTTGACGTTCAGAACGGTCAGGCCGTTCAGCTCACCCAGGGGGTGGCCGGGTCCCAGAAGGAATTCGGCGATCCGTTGGCGGCGGCCCTCCGCTGGCAGGAGGCCGGCGCCGAGTGGCTGCACCTGGTCGACCTCGATGCCGCATTCGGCCGCGGATCCAACGCCGAGATCGTGGCGGTCATCACCGGGCAGATGAGCCTCAACGTCGAGCTCTCCGGTGGCATCCGCGATGACGCCTCCCTGGAGCGGGCTCTCGCGACCGGGTGTCGGCGGGTCAACATCGGAACCGCCGCGCTGGAGAACCCGGCGTGGTGCGAACGGATCATCGCCGAACACAGTGACCGCATCGGCATCGCCATCGATGTCCGGGGCACCCGGCTGGCCGCCCGCGGCTGGGTCCGCGAAGGCGGTGACTGGGCCGAGGCTGTCGAGCGGCTTTCCGGTGCTGGATGTTCGACCTTCGTGGTCACCGACGTTGCCAGCGATGGGATGCTGACCGGTCCGAATCTCGAACTGCTCAGGCAGGTGTGTGCCCGCACCGACGCCGAGGTCATCGCCTCGGGCGGGATCGCCCGACTCGACGATCTGGCGGCCTTGCGGGACCTGGTCGACATCGGGGTGACGGGGGCGATTATCGGCACCGCCCTCTATGTGGGCAATTTCACTCTCGCCGATGCCCTCGCTGTGGCGGCCGGCCGCGGCTGAGCCTCGCCTCGCCGGGCCCGGGGATCACCCACGATAGGATGACCGGCGGACTTTGTTGACGTCGCGAGAAGAAGGACACGCATGAGCGGTCACTCCAAGTGGGCCACCACCAAGCACAAGAAGGCTGCCATCGATGCCAAGCGCGGCAAGCTCTTCGCCAACCTCATCAAGAAGATCGAGGTGGCCGCCCGCACCGGCGGCGGTGACCCTGCGGGGAACCCCACCCTGTACGACGCGATCCAGAAGGCCAAGAAGAACTCGGTTCCCAACGACAACATCGACCGTGCCGTCAAGCGCGGATCGGGTGTCGGTGGCGAGGCGGTCGACTATACCGAGATCATGTACGAAGCCTACGGGCCTGCGGGGGTGGCGATCCTGATCGAGGTGCTCACCGACAACCGGAACCGGTCAGCATCCGACGTCAAGGTCGCGGTGACCCGCAACGGGGGAACCATCGCCGACCCCGGTTCGGTCAGCCGGATCTATGACCGCAAGGGCGTGGTGACCCTCACCAAGGCGCAGGAGGGGAGGGAGGTCGCCGAGGACGACCTGCTCGAGGCGACCCTGGAGGCCGAACCCGAGGACATCAGTGACGACGGGGAGACGTTCGCCGTGATCAGCGACCCGACCGCGCTGGTCGAGGTGCGCAAGGCGGTACAGGCCGCCGGACTCGACTACGACTCCGCCGAGGTCGAGTTCCGACCTCAGTACGAGCAGTCCGTCGACGCCCAGGACACCGCCGCGAAGCTGTTCAAGCTGCTGGACGCCATCGAGGAGGTCGATGACGTGCAGAACGTGTACTCCAACGAGGACGTGCCGGACGAAATCCTCGAGGCGCTCGACGCGTCTGCGTAGAATCCGAACAGATGTTCGGGCGGTCGGTTCTTCGTGATCACCGCAGGACGGCGACCAGGAGAGCCGCCACGGCAGGAGGGCCCATGCGTGTGCTCGGGATCGATCCCGGCCTGACCCGATGCGGTGTCGGTGTCATCGAGGGGGAGCGTGGCCGGACGCCTGAGCTGCTGCTGGCCGAGGTCATCCGGACTGCAGCCGAGCTGGAGACCGGTCAGCGGTTGGCGCAGGTGGAGCGTGCGCTGGTGCAGTACCTCGCCGATTTCCGTCCCGATGCGATCGCGGTGGAGCGGGTGTTCGCCCGCCGGGACGTAAGCACCATCATCGGGACGGCTCAGGCCGCGGGGGTAGTGCTGCTGGTGGGGACCCGGGCCGGGTTGTCGGTCGCCGAGCACACTCCCAGCGAGGTCAAGGCGGCCATCAGCGGTTCGGGACGGGCCGACAAGGCTCAGGTGGGTGAGATGGTGAAACGTATCCTCCGTCTGGAGGCCCCCCCGAAGCCGGCGGACGCCGCCGACGCGGTGGCGTTGGCGGTCTGTCACCTGTGGCGCGCTCCCGCCCAGGACCGGATCGAGCAGGCCCGACTCCGCCGCGAACTGGTGCAGGGGCAGCTGCGGGCCCGGGCCCGCGCCGCAGAACGGAGACGCGCATGATCGCCCGACTCACCGGAACCGTGGTCGCGGTCGGGGGCACCTGGGTCGTCCTCGACCTGTCCGGATTCGGCATCAAGGCACTGTGCACCCCCCAGACCGTCGCCGCGGTCAGCATCGGGGAACAGGCGACCCTGGCGACCTCCCTGATCGTCCACAAGGACTCCCTCACGTTGTATGCGTTCGCCGAGGATGACGAGCGCGACGCCTTCGATCTGGTGCAGTCGGCCTCCGGCATCGGACCGAAGATCGCCCAAGCGGTCGTCTCGGTGCTGCCCCCGGCCGACCTGCGCCAGGCCATCGCTGCGGAGAATGTCGCCGCGCTCACGGCGGTGCCGGGTATCGGACCCAAGGGTGCCCGGAAGATGATCATCGAACTGAAGGACAAGGTGAACGCGCTCGCGGCGACCCCGAACCTCACCACGACTCCCGCGACGGCCGTCGCCGAGGAGTGGTCCGGGCAGGTCGCCTCCGGTCTGGAGTCGCTCGGGTGGAGCCCCAAGGATGCCGCGGCCGCCGTCGACCGGGTCGCTCCCCTGCGCGAGGAGGACCCGGCCCTGGGCATCGGTGAACTGATGCGCGCCGCGCTACGTAGTCTGGCGAAGTGATGGCCGATCTCACTGAGGATCCACTCGATCCGCACGCCCAGGACGATGACCAGGCGGTCGACACCGCGCTGCGTCCCCCGACACTGGCGGAGTTCCGCGGGCAGTCCCGGGTCAGCGAACAGCTCGGCCTGGTTCTCGCCGCGGCCCAGACCCGGGGGGCCGTACCGGATCACGTGCTGTTGT
Source organism: Propioniciclava sp. (assembly GCA_047973315.1). Lineage (GTDB taxonomy): Bacteria > Actinomycetota > Actinomycetes > Propionibacteriales > Propionibacteriaceae > Propioniciclava. Next base: position 27,931 of record JBKEBV010000112.1, on the reverse strand, counting down.
CGGGCCCCCCGGGTCTGGGGAAGACCACCCTGGCGATGATCATCGCCGCCGAGGTCGGGGCACCGCTGCGGATCAGTTCCGGCCCGGCGATCCAGCACGCCGGGGACCTGGCCGCCATTCTGTCGGGGCTGAGCGAGGGTGAGGTGTTCTTTCTCGACGAGATCCACCGGATGAGTCGGCCCGCGGAGGAGATGCTCTATCTCGCGATGGAGGAATTCCGCGTCGATGTCATCGTCGGTAAGGGACCCGGCGCCACCGAGATTCCCCTGGAGATCCCACGGTTCACCCTGGTGGGCGCCACCACCCGCGCGGGGCTGCTCCCGGGGCCGTTGCGGGACCGTTTCGGCTTCACCGCGCAACTCGACTACTACCATGCCGCCGATCTCACCGGCATCGTCCGGCGCAGCGCCTCGCTGCTGAATCTTGCCCTCGATGAGGCCTCGGCCCAGGTGATCGCCTCCCGGTCCCGCGGGACACCGCGAATCGCCAATCGGCTGTTGCGCCGCGTGGCCGACTACGCCCTGGTCAAGGCCTCGGGAAGGGTCACCCCCCGGATTTCGGCTGCCGCCCTCGAGCTGTACGAGGTCGACGAACTCGGTCTGGACCGGCTGGACCGTGCGATCCTGGAGGCGATCTGTCTCCGCTTCGCCGGTGGTCCGGTCGGGGTGGGAACGCTGGCGGTGAGCGTGGGGGAGGAGACCGAGACGGTCGAGGAGGTGGCCGAGCCCTTCCTCATCCGGCAGGGGTTCCTGATGCGGACCCAGCGCGGTCGGGTGGCCACACCGCGCGCCTGGCAGCACCTGGGTCTGAGCGTTCCCGCCCACCACGCCGATCTGTTCAGCGATCATGAGCCCTGAACCGGTAGGCTGACCCGGTGACGCGTCCGAACCGGGACGCCCGACGTCTGACGAAAGCGTAAACGGATGCCTGAATCGATCCTGTTGCTGGTTCTCATGGTTGTAGCCTTCTACTTCCTGCTGATCCGCCCCCAGCAGAAGAAGCAGCGTGAGCACCAGAGCATGATGACCGAGCTCGCTCCGGGATCCCGGATCATGACCAATGCCGGTGTATTCGGCACCATCGTTCATATGGGCGAGAAGCAGGCCATCATCGAGGTGGCGCCCGGTGTGGAGATGACGGTGCTCAAGCAGGCGATCATGCGCGTGGTCAACCCGTCCGAGGACGAGTTCGAGTACGACGACGATGCCCTCGACGCCCTCGATGACGGCGTGGAGGACGTCGAGGACGATGCCGCGGTGGAGGCCGACCCGGTCACCGTCGAGGACGCGGCGACCGCGGCAGCCGACGACGCCACCGACGGTGACGCCAAGCACTGACGACCTACCCCGACATCCACTTCTCACGCATTCCGAGGTCCCTTCGTGGCAACTGAGAGCAGGAATCATCCCCGCCCGCTGCGCACACTGATTCTCTTCACGGTGCTGATAGCGTTCTTCTTCGGGATCATGGCGCTGGCGAGCGCGTGGACGCCCAAGCTGGGTCTCGACCTGCGCGGCGGCACCACCATCACCCTGACCGCCCGCAACACCACCGGCGCCGGCGGTGTTGATCCGACCAGCCTGGAACAGGCGCGCACCATCATTCAGCAACGCGTCGACTCCATCGGCGTGGGCGAATCCGAGGTGTCGTCGGTCGGCAGCGACCAGATCACCGTGGCGGTGCCGAACGTCGCCCCGGCGCAGCTGCAGGAGATGGTTGGCCAGACCGCCGAACTGAGTTTCCGGGCGGTCTACAACTACGAGGCCGTCGCCCCGCCGCTGCCGACCGAGCCGAGCCCCAGCCCTACGGAGACGCCCACCGATCCGAGCGTGACCGGTGTGCCGACGCCGACGTCGTCAGCGACCGCTGAGCCGAACCGTCGTCCGGCGCCGGCCCTGCCGACGCCGGCGCCTGAGCCCAGGCCCACCGCACCTGCCGAGGTGCGCCCGACGACCGAAGAGGCACTGGCCTACACCCCGACCGCCCAGGATCAGGAGGACTTCGCCGGCTACACGTGCGGGGATCCGTTCCCGCGGGTGTCCGACCAGCCGCTGATCACCTGTGATCGGGAAGGCACCACGAAGTTCCTGCTCGGGCCTGCTCTGGTGACTGGTGATCGCATCGCCAATGCCTCCTCCGGCATCCCCCAGGGTGGCGTCAGCCCCGTGGTGACCCTCGACTTCGATGCCGAGGGCACGACGGTCTTCGCCGATGTCAGCGCTGACCTGGTGAGCAGGACGCCGCCGGAGAACCAGTTCGGCATCGTGCTCGACGGTCTGGTGATCGTCGCCCCCACAATGAACGCCGCCATCCCGAACGGCCAGGCGATGATCGAGGGCAACTACACCCAGCAGGAAGCCAGCGATCTGGCCAATGTGCTGCGCTACGGTGCGCTGCCGTTGAGCTTCGACCTGTCCGAGGTCCAGAACGTCTCCCCGACCCTCGGCGGGGAGCAGCTCCGCGCCGGCATCATTGCCGGCCTCATCGGTCTGGTCCTGGTGATCGGGTACGCGCTGCTGTACTACCGGGCGCTGGCCCTGGTCGTGGTCGGCTCCCTGGTCGTGGCCGCGACCGTCACCTACCAGTTGATGGTGCTGCTGGGGGAGGGGATGGGCTTCGCCCTCAACCTGCCCGGTATCGCGGGGGTCATCGTAGCGATCGGGTTGACCGCCGACTCGTTCGTCATCTTCTTCGAACGCATCCGCGACGAGGTCCGCGACGGCCGCTCGCTGCGCAGTGCCATCGAGACCGGATGGCAGGGCTCCCGTCGCACGATCCTGATCGCCGACACGGTGTCATTGCTGTCGGCAGTGGTGCTGTTCATCCTGGCCATCGGCTCGGTCCGGGGCTTCGCTTTCACCCTCGGTCTGACCACGTTGATCGACATTGCGGTGCTGTTCTGGTTCACCAAGCCGCTGATGACCCTGCTCGGCAGGACCAGCTACTTCGGTCAGGGGAAGAAGTTCTCCGGCTTCGAGCCCGATCACCTCGGTGCACCGACCCGTCCCAGACGGCGAACCCGGCCGGTCCCGACCCCGAAGGAGGCCTGAGATGGCGCGCAACTCGCTGGCCCATCGCCTCTACTCCGGAGAGGTGAGCTACGACTTCATCGGGCACCGTCGGCGCTGGTACCGCATCTCGGGCGTCCTGCTGGTCCTCTGTGTCGCCTTTGTCCTGCTTCGCGGGCTGAATCTGTCCATCGACTTCACCGGTGGCTCGGAGTTCACCGTGCCGACCCAGGTGAGCGCCACCACCGTCGACAGCTACCGGCAGACGGTGCAGGAGGTCGGTCTGCCCGACCTGGGTGAGGTGAAGGTCCACACGATCGGCGACCGACAGGTCAGGATCCAGGTACGGGCTCTGAATGCCGAGGAGATCAATCAGGTCACCGAGGCGCTGGCTGGCGAGGCCGGAGTCGAGACCAGCGACGTGACCAACAACCTGATCGGTGCCTCCTGGGGACAAAAGATCACCCAGCAGGGGATCATCGCGCTGGTGGTGTTCCTGGCCCTGGTCTCGCTTCTCATCTGGGCCTATTTCCGCAACTGGAAGATGTCGGTGGCGGCCATCATCGCGCTGGCGCACGACCTGCTGGTGACGATCGGCGTCTACGCCCTGCTCCAGTTCACCTTCAGCCCGGCGAGCCTGATCGGTCTGCTTACAATCCTCGGCTACTCGCTCTATGACACCGTCGTGGTCTTCGACCGGGTCCGGGAGAACATCGCCGGCATCAGCGAGCAGAACAGGACGCTGTCCCAGGCCGTCAACGCCGCGGTCAACCAGGTGTTGGTCAGGTCGATCAACACCACCATCATCGGGGTGCTCCCGGTGGCTGCCCTCCTCATCGCAGGGACTTTCAGTCTCGGGACCGGACCGCTGAAGGACCTCGGGCTCGCCCTCTTCGTCGGGATGATCGCCGGCGCCTCCAGCTCGATCTTCCTCGCCGCGCCGATCTTCGCCGGTCTCAAGGAGCGGGAACCAGCACAGGTGGACCACCGCGAACGCCTGGAGCGGCGCGCCGCCCGTCGCCACGACAAGAAGCCCGCTCCGGTGGCCGCAGAGGTCTCCGTGGGCGAGGTGCTGACGGTGGCCGACGGTGAGGCAGTCGACCCGACCGCGCTGGGTGCCGTCCGGGCTGAGGAGGTAGGGGAGCGCAGGCAGCCGCACCGCTCCACGCGGGCGCAGCGCCGGAAAGGCCGGTCGTGACCGCCCGGGCTGAGCCGCTCGCCGCGCTGCTGAGGGACGTTCCCGACTGGCCGAAGCCCGGCGTGATGTTCACCGATATCACGCCGCTGCTCGCCGACGCCGACGGGTTCGCCTTGGCCATCGAGGAATTGACTGCCCTCACCCCCGGGCAGGTCGACGTGGTGGTCGGGATGGAGGCCCGAGGGTTCATCTTCGCCGCGCCGGTGGCACTGAACCTCGGTGCCGGCTTCGTCCCGGTGCGCAAGCCCGGCAAGCTCCCCTGGCAAACCGCCAGCGAGAGCTTCGCTTTGGAGTACGGTTCGGACACCCTCACCATGCATACCGATGCGCTGTGGCCCGGAGCCCGGGTGATGGTGGTCGACGACGTGCTGGCCACCGGCGGGACGGTGGCGGCGACAGCCGCGCTGGTGAAGCGGCTCGGGGCCGAACTTGTCCACGTCGCGGTCCTGGTCGAGTTGAGTTTCCTCGCCGGCCGGCAGCGACTGCTCGGGTCGGGAATCGATGCGGTCTCGGCAGTTCTGACCCGCTGACATGACCGGTGGCGATCGGCAGCCGAATCCCTCGATGTGGGGAACCGAGCCGCTGGTGCGGCTGCCCGCACCCCGTCGCACCCCGTTACGTGAACTGGGCCGACGGGCCTTCTTGGCGCTGGTCATCATGGCCGTCAACACCGCGATCGTCTGGATCGACCGGGGTAGCTATGCCGACAATGTCAACGGCGATGGCATCAGTCTGATCGACGCCTTCTACTACGCCACCGTGACGGTCACCACCACCGGCTACGGCGATATCACCCCGATCACCGACCACGCCCGGCTGCTCAATGCGCTGGTGGTGACGCCGCTGCGGATCGCCTTCCTGATCCTGCTGGTGGGAACGACCCTGGAAGTCCTCGCCCATGAGGGGCGTCGGGCCATCCTCGACACCCGTTGGAGGAGAAGAATGCGCGATCACACGGTGCTGCTGGGCTACGGAACGATGGGGCGCAGCGCCCTGCAGACCCTGGTGCGCAGCGGCGTCGACAAGAACCGGGTCGTCGTCATCGACGACCACCCCGCCGCGGTGGATGCTGCCACCCGGGACGGTCTGGCAGCCTTTCAGGGCGATGCGACCTCCCGCGATCTGTTGCGCCGCGCGGAGGTGTCCAAGGCCCGCTACGTGGTGGTGACGGTCAACCGCGATGACACGGCGATCCTGGTCACCCTCACGGTTCGCCAGCTCAACCCGCACGCCCACGTGGTGGCCTCAGTCCGCGAGTCGGCGAACGTGTCCCTGGTGCAGCAGTCGGGGGCTGACGGGGTGGTGACCTCCTCCGAGGCGGTGGGTCGGCTGGTCGGCCTGGCCACGGTGAGCCCCGACATGGGCGAACTTCTGGAGGATCTTCTCACCTACGGGGAGGGCATGGAGGTCGCCCAACGGCTGGTCAACCCCGACGAGGTGGGGCTGTCCCCGGCCGAGATCGAGCAGGAGCAGGTGCTCGGCGTCGTCCGCGGAGGCCTGCTCCGGCGGTTCTACGATCGGTCGACCTCGCCGTTGCGGACCGGGGATCAGCTCGTCGTGGTGCGGCCCTCCCAGGAACGCCGGGAGCCACCGAGTGCCCCGTGATCGGCTCCAGCGGGGGTGGACCGAAGGAAGTCCGCCCGGCAAGGCCCACCACCAACCCACGAACCTGGTGAGCAGGGATCGCTAGACTCAGCCCAGGAGTGAAGGGAGGTGTGCCATGAGTGATGTCCGACGCCCGTCGTCCCCAGAATCGAGACCGGAGGACACCGTGGTCGCCGCGGCCCGCGCTCAGGTCGAGAAGCGTCGGGCAGCCATCCCGGGACCCGTGGCCGCCTTGGCCGATGTGACCAAGGTCCCCGAACGGTTGAGCATGCGCAAGGTGTTGGCCCGCCTCGGCTCGGGACGCGCTTCCAGCACCGCCCAACTCGAACCGCTGCTGAGCGCGATGCGCCAATTCCATCCCAAGGCCGACGCCGCGCTCATCGAACGGGCCTACCGGACCGCTGAGCGCTACCACGACGGGCAGACCCGCAAGAGCGGGGATCCTTACATCACCCATCCGCTTGCGGTCGCGACCATTCTCGCGGGCCTGGGCATGAACGAGTCGACGATCTGCGCGGCCCTGCTCCATGACACGGTGGAGGACTCTGCCTACACCCTCGACGAACTCACCGCCGACTTCGGCGCCGAGGTGGCGCGGATGGTCGACGGCGTCACCAAGCTGGACAAGGTCCAGTACGGAGAGACGGCCAAGGCCGAGACGATCCGCAAGATGGTCGTCGCGATGAGCCGCGATATCCGGGTGCTGGTCATCAAGCTCGCCGACCGTTTGCACAACATGCGCACCATCGGCTCGCTGCGGCAGGACAAACAGATCCGGATCGCCAAGGACACCCTGTCGATCTATGCGCCGCTGGCGCATCGGCTGGGTATGAACGCCATCAAGTGGGAACTGGAGGATCTGTCCTTCTCGGTGATCGAACCGAAGGTCTACTCCGAGATCGTCAAACTGGTGGCCGAACGGGCTCCGTTGCGGGACCAGTACCTGCGCGGGGTCATCGACCTGGTCGAGTCCGACCTGGCCGCCGCGAAGATCAAGGCGACCGTCTACGGGCGGCCCAAGCATTACTACTCCATCTACCAGAAGATGATGGTCCGCGGCCGGGACTTCTACGACATCTACGACCTCGTCGCGCTGCGGGTGCTGGTGGACGAGAAACGCAACTGCTACGACGTCCTCGGGGTGCTGCACAACCGGTGGAAGCCGGTGCCCGGCCGGTTCAAGGACTACATCGCGATGCCGAAGTTCAACCTGTACCAGTCGTTGCACACCACCGTGCTCGGACCAGGCGGCAAACCGGTCGAACTGCAGATCCGCTCCCATGAGATGCACCGCCAGGCCGAGTACGGGGTCGCGGCGCACTGGCGCTACAAGGAGGGCAAGTCCGCCGGTAATGAGATCAGCTGGGTGCAGTCGATCTCGGACTGGCAGCGCGAGACCGAGGATTCCGGCGAGTTCCTCGACACCTTCACCGAGGAGATCGTCAAGAACGAGGTCTTCGTCTTCAGCCCCAAGGGCGATGTCATCTCGCTCCCGCTCGGGTCGACCCCGGTCGACTTCGCCTACGCGATCCACACTGAGGTGGGACACCGGTGCATCGGCGCCCGGATCAACGGCAGACTCGTTCCCCTGGAATCAACGCTCGAGATGGGCATGAGCGTCGACATCATCACCTCCAAGGCCGAGACCGCCGGGCCCAGCCGCGACTGGCTCGGGTTCGTCAAGACCCCCCGGGCCCGCTCGAAGATCCGTCAGTACTTCACCCGGGAGCGACGCGACGAGGCGACCGAATCCGGCAAGGACGCCGTGGCACGCCAGATGCGCCGCAAGCACGTCGCGGCGCGGCTGCTGACCCCGGAGGTCCTCGCCGGGCTGGTTCAGCACTTCCATGCCAACGACGCCCAGGGGTTGTTTGCCGCGGTCGGCGAGGGCTCGCTCAGCGCCCAGGCGGTGGTCGCCCACCTGATCGAGTCGATGGGCGGCGCGGTCGCTGCCGCCGAGGCATCACTGGTCGACCAGGCCATTCTGGTGGAGCCCGGTCGCAAACTGCCGCGGACGCAGACCGGGGTCGTCGTCGAGGGAGATGTCGGCGTCTACACGAAGCTGGCGAAGTGCTGTCTTCCGGTGCCGGGGGATGAGATTGTCGGTTTCGTGACCCGGGGCGAGGGTATCTCGGTGCACCGGAGTGACTGCTCCAATGTGGCCTCGCTGAGCCGGAGCCCACATCGGATGGTGGCGGTGTCCTGGGCGCCGGCACAGGGGGCGGAGTTCCTGGTGGCGGTCCATCTGGAGGGAATCGACCGCGCCGGGATGCTGTCCGACGTCACCCGGGTGCTGTCCGAGATGCATATGAGCATCGTCTCGATCTCCGCCAGCGCCACCAAGGACCACGTCTTCACGATGGACCTGACCTTTGCCACGCCCGATCCCCGTCACCTCAATACGGTGATCGCCGGCCTGAGGCGGCTGCCCGGCGTGTACGAGGCGAACCGGGTCAAACCCGGCTGATCATCCGGAGAACTCGGCCAAGGTCTGCTGCGCCTGCTCGAGCCAGGCGGTGTAGGTTGCGATCGAGTCCTCGGCCTTCCGCACCGCGCTGGAGTCACCACGGGCCTCGGCCTTGGCGACCTTCTCGCGCAACTTGTTGATCTCGGCGGTCAGCATGGCGACGGTGTCCTCAGCCCGCTGGCGGGCCTCCGGATCGGTGCGCTTCCACTCGGCCTCCTCGGCCCGCTTGAGCGCCGACTCGATGGCGCGGACCCGCTGGTCGAGCCCCCGCATGGCCTCGCGGGGGACCTTGCCGATCTGGTGGTACTCCTCGAGACAATCGCGGAACTGGGACCGAGCGGTGGCCAGATCCGAGATCGGGAGGATCGCGGTCTCGGCCCGGGTGAGCAGATCATCCTTCAGCACCCGGTTGGCCTCGAACTCCTCGTTCTGGGCGGACTGCGCCGCGTTCCGGGCATCGAAGAACTGGTCCTGGAGGTCACGGAACTCTCTCCAGAGCTTGTCGTCGGTATCGCGTTTGGCCGGCCCTGCGGCCTTCCATCGCGTCATCAGGTCACGGAAGGTTCCCGAGGTCGGCCCCCAGTCGGTGGAGTCGGCAAGTTCTCGGGCCTCGGTGATGATTCTCTCCTTGGCGAGGCGGGCCTCCTCCCAGCGGACGGCCTGCTCAGCGAACTGGGCCTTGCGTCGACGGGTGTAGGTGGTGCGGGCCGAACTGAACCGGTGCCACAGCGCATCGTCGGTCGCCTTGTCGATCCGGGGGAGCGCCTTCCACTCCTCCAACAGGGCACGAAAACGGTTGACCCCACCGCGCCAGTCCTGCCCCTGGGCCAGGGTCTCGGCCTCACCCACCATGGCTTCCTTGGCCTCGCGGGCCTGCTCCTGGGCGCGTGCTTTCTCCGCCCGACGGGCCTCGGTGGCCTCGGCCAGGCGCGGGGCGAGACCGTCGAGGCGGGTCTGGAGTCCGTCGAGGTCGCCGACAGCCGCCGCCTCCGCGATGGATTTGGTCAGGCCCTTGACCACATGCCGGGCATCGTCGGGCGACACCGTGCCGGAGGTGAGCCGTTGTTCCAGGAGACTGACCTCGAGTTCCAGGGCCTGGTAGCGACGGACGAAGAAGGCCATCGCCTCGTCGGCTGACGCCCCCGGCATCGCCCCCACCGCGCGTTCCCCGGCGTTCGTGGTGACATAAACGGTGCCGTCGGCATCAACGCGACCGAAGGTCTCCGGTCCTGTTGGGTCAGTCATGCGCCCCATCTTGCCGTATTGCACCTCTTCGGCGCTCCGGGTCCGTCTCGATACGCTGAGCGCCATGTTTCTCACGTCGTTCCCGACGGGCCCGTTGCAGGCGAATTGCTACCTGTACTCGGCCGATGACGTCCGCGGAGTGGTCATCGATCCGGGAGTGAACGCTGCCGAACCGGTGGCACGACTGCTGGCTGAACACGGACTCGACCTGGCCGCGGTTCTGCTCACCCACGGCCATCCCGATCACGTCGGAGCCGCCGCTGATGTCGCTGACGCTCACGGTGTGCCCGCCTACCTGCACGAGGCTGACCAGTGGATGCTCGATCCGGCCACGCTGCCGGCATGGGCCCAGGAGATCGCCGACCGCTTCGAGGTCAACCACACCGAACCGGAGGACCTGCGCCTGCTCAGTGGCGGCGAGCAGGTGCGGTTCGGCACGCTCACCTTCAGCACGGTGCCGGCTCCCGGCCATTCGGCGGGAAGCATGCTGTGGCGCACACCGCTGGCCCAGCCGCTCGCTCAGGCACCCGAGCTGACCGAACTGGTCTTCACCGGCGATGTCATCTTCGCCGGGGCGATCGGGCGTACCGACCTGCCGGGGGGCGATCCGGCCGTTATGGCAGCCACCCTTGACCAGGTGGTGAGGTCGCTGCCTGACGGCGCAGCGCTGTTGCCCGGGCACGGGCCAGAGACCACCATGGCCCGCGAGCGGGCCACCAATCCGTTCCTGCAACTGACCACACCCTGAGGTGACCATGCGACCCAGACCCTTGTCCGGATTCCCGGAGTTCCTGCCCGCCGGGCGTATCGCCGAGCAGGCGGTCCTCGACATTCTCCGGGAGACCTTCGAGCTCCACGGCTTCGCCTCAGTGGAGACGCGCGCGGTGGAAACGATGGCCTCACTGACCCGCAAGGGGGAGATCGACAAGGAGGTCTACGTCGTCCGTCGGCTCCATGCCGGTGAGAGTGACCCCGACGAGCTGGGGCTCCACTTCGACCTCACCGTCCCTTTTGCTCGCTACGTCCTGGAGAACGCCGGGCATCTCACCTTCCCGTTCCGTCGCTACCAGATCCAGAAGGTCTGGCGCGGCGAACGACCGCAGGAGGGTCGCTACCGGGAGTTCGTCCAGGCCGATATCGACATCGTGGGGGAGAACACGCTCGCCGCCCACCACGATGTCGAGGTGGCCCTGGTGATGCTGGAGGCTCTGGAGGCGCTGCACACCCGGGTGGGGATCCCTCCGGTGATGATGCACGTCAACAACCGCAAGCTCGCCGAGGGGTTCTACCGCGGGCTGGGCGTCGAGGACACCGCCGCTGTGCTGCAGCGGATCGACAAACTCGACAAGATCGGCCGCCAGGCGGTGCACGGGCTCCTGATCGACGAGGTCGGCCTCACCGATCGTGCTGCGGGACTGTGCCTCGATCTCGCCGGGATCCGCACCCCGGACACCTCCTTCGTCGCACAGGTCCGTGCCCTGGGTGTGCACCACCCACTCCTGGAGGAGGGGCTCGACGATCTGGCCGATGTGGTGTCCGCGGCCACCGCCGCGGTGCCGGGCCGGATCGTCGCCGACCTCAAGATCGCCCGCGGCCTCGACTACTACACCGGCACCGTGTACGAGACCGAGATGGAGGGTTTCGCCTCGCTGGGATCAATCTGCTCCGGCGGCCGGTACGACGCCCTGGCCAGTGACGGAAAGCGCAGCTATCCGGGCGTGGGGATCTCCGTCGGCGTGACCAGGATCATCGCTCCGCTCATCGCCCGGGGGGCGTTGACGGCGAGCCGGAGCGTGCCGACCTGCGTTCTGGTGGCCCTCGACAGCGAGGAGACCCGGGGTGCGGCGATGGCCACCGCGACAGCTCTGCGTGCGCGGGGCATCCCCACCGAGGTTGCGGCCCGCGCCGACAAGTTCGGCAAACAGATCCGTGCGGCCGACCGTCGCGGCATCCCCTACGTCTGGTTCTCCGACTCCTCGGTCAAAGACATCCGTACCGGGGAGCAGGTCCCGGCCTCGGTAGAGACCTGGGAGCCGGCCGAGGAGGATCGGCGCCCCGTGGTGAGGGTCTCGGCCGGCCACTGAGGGCCCTGGTGCGCGGTCGGGGCCCTGTCAGTCGGCGTGCGCGCGCAGCCGGGGGACACGCGGTCGGGTCTCGTGGTCTGCAGGCCTCCTACCGGCGGGCCTCCTCGTCCTCGATGGCGGTGATCCGATCGAAACGCTCGCGGTAGCGGCCGCCGGCGAACTCGGCGGCGAGAAAGGCCTCGACGATGGTGATCGCCAGGCGCGGCCCGACGACGTAGGCGCCGACGGCGACGATCTGCGAACCGTTGTGCTCGCGGCTGTGGCGGGCGGTGTAGGGCTCCGAGCACACCACCGCCCGAATACCGCGGACCTTGTTGGCGGCGATGGATATGCCCACACCGGTGCCGCAGACCAGGATCCCGCGGTCGGCGTCACCGTCGCGGACCAGGTGCGCCACCGCCCGCGCGTAGCCGGCTGAGTAGTCCGGCTCCCCACACCCGTCCCAGCCGACGTCGATGATGGTGTGACCGGCGGCGCGGAGGTGGTCGGCCACAACCGCCTTGAGGTCGGTTCCGGCGCGGTCGGATCCAACGGCGATCCGCATGATCTCCTCCTTCTGTCGAGCCCGGAGCCGGCACAGCGGCACCCTGGACGGCGGCGCCAGCGGCACCTCACCCCGGGAGCGATGGTCGCGCGACCCGTCATCGGGGTGCCAGCACGGCTTTCTCCCGGGTCCGCAGGTCCGGCACCCGACCCGGCTGGTCAGCCACCCGCCGGCGACCCGAGACGGTGACCCGGGTCACGTCGTGCACCCTACCGACAACTCCGGCCGTCCACCGTTGGGGAGCCACCTGCACGAACACCGCCACCGGCCCGGGGACCTGCGCCCCCCTGGAGCGCGCGGCCAGCTCGTGGTCCGGCGAACCGCCGGGGACCTCTACAATCGAGCGCGGCGCCGCACCGTCGCTGCGGGGCCGAGAAAGGGAACAACGCATGTTGCGGACTCATGAGGCGGGCACCCTGCGCGCCGAGCACATCGGACAGACGGTCACCCTCGCCGGATGGGTGGCTCGCCGACGGGACCTCGGCGGGGTGGCGTTCATTCACCTGCGCGACGCCTCCGGGATCGCCCAGGTGGTCATCCGCGATGAACTTCTCGCCTCAACCGGAGCCCACGACCTGCGCAACGAGTACTGCATCCGGGTCACCGGAGTCGTGGAGCAGCGCCCGGAGGGCAACGCCAACCCCGACCTCGCCACCGGCAACCTCGAGGTGGCGATCACCGGTCTCGAGGTCCTGAACGCCGCCGCACCGCTCCCCTTCCAGATTGACGAACGGATCACCGTCGGCGAGGAGGCGCGGCTCAAGTACCGCTACCTCGATCTGCGTCGACCCGCCCCCGCTGCTGCGATCCGGCTGCGCAGCAAGGTGAATGCGGCCGCACGCGCGGTGCTCGATCAGCGCGACTTCGTCGAGATCGAGACCCCGACGATGACCCGTTCCACGCCCGAAGGAGCGCGCGACTTCATCGTCCCGGCGCGGCTGGCACCGGGCTCGTGGTATGCCCTGCCCCAGAGCCCGCAGCTGTTCAAACAGCTGCTCATGGTCGCCGGTATGGAGCGCTACTACCAGATCGCCCGCTGCTACCGCGACGAGGACTTCCGCGCTGACCGTCAACCGGAGTTCACCCAGCTCGACATCGAGATGAGTTTCGTGACCCAGGAGGATGTCATCGCGCTGGCCGAGGCGCTGGTCGGCGCCCTGTGGCAGCTCATCGGTGTGGAGATCCCCGCCCCGCTTCCGCGGATCACGTTCGCCGACGCCATGAACCGCTACGGCTCGGACAAGCCCGATCTGCGCTATGACCTCGAGCTCACCGAACTGACCGACTACTTCGCTGACACCAGCTTCCGGGTGTTCCGGGCCCCCTATGTCGGTGCGGTGGTCATGCCCGGGGGAGCCGACCAGCCCCGCCGCACCTTCGACGCCTGGCAGGAGTGGGCCAAGCAGCGCGGGGCCCGTGGCCTGGCCTATGTGACCCTCGCCGACGACGGCACCCTCGGCGGTCCGGTGGCCAAGAATCTCACCGACGCCGAACGGGACGGTCTCGCGGCCGCTACCGGAGCAGAGCCGGGTGACTGCATCTTCTTCGCCGCGGGCGCCCGGTCCACCTCGCAGAACCTGCTGGGCGCAGCGCGGGACGAGATCGCCCGCCGGTGCGATCTGATCGATCCCGATGCGTGGAGCCTGCTCTGGGTCGTCGATGCGCCCTTGTTCAAGCCGACCAGCGAGGCGACCGCCGAAGGGGACGTGGCCGTCGGTGCCGGGTCCTGGACAGCGGTCCACCACGCCTTCACCATGCCACAGGACCTGGAGACCTTCGACACCGATCCGGCCAACGCTGTGGCCTTCGCCTACGACCTGGTGTGCAACGGGAACGAGATCGGCGGTGGCTCGATCCGTATTCACCGGCGCGACATCCAGGAGCGCGTCTTTGGGATCATGGGTATCGGCGAACAGGAGGCCCAGGAGAAGTTCGGCTTCCTCCTGGATGCCTTCAGGTTCGGAGCCCCGCCCCATGGCGGCATCGCCTTCGGCTGGGACCGGATCGTCGCACTGCTCGCCGGCACGGAGTCGATCCGGGAGGTTATCGCCTTCCCGAAGACCGGCGGCGGTTACGATCCGCTCACCCAGGCACCGGCCCCGATCACCCCGCAGCAGCGCCGGGAGGCGGGCGTCGATGCGACGCTCGCCCGACCGAAAGCTGAGGAGCCCCCCCGGGGGTGAGGCCTGGGGCTCCCCGCCGGCGGGAAGCTCCTCCTGGCGGGGGACCTGGATCGAACGGACCTGCCACCACGCTGACGGCCACCCCCGCCCCGGACGTCCACTCGCTGGCTCAGCCGGCCGGACTCCGGGGGGTGTTCAGCAGGGCGTCGATGGAACGCCGCGCATCCTCGAGGATCGCCCCGACCCGCTCCCTGTGTTCCGGCGCGGCGCGTCGGGACGCGCGGACAGCTGTCCCGAGGCGCTCATAGGCCGCCAGGGCCGGGTCCTGTCCATCGGAGGCGCCCGCGCGCCTCGTCACCGTCTCCCAGGGCGCGTCCAGGCCCCGGGCGGCCTCCCGTCCGGCAGCGGTGAGCCGGAAACCCCGCTGATCGTGGCTGGCGGCCTCGGTGATGAGCTGTTGGTCCTGAAGCTGGGCGAGGGCGGGATAGACCGCCCCGGGGCTCGGCTGCCACAAACCTTCGGAACGCTGGGCGAAGGTCGTGATGATCTCGTAGCCGTTCATGGGCTGTTCGGCCAGCAGGCAGAGGATGGCGCGGCGGACGTCTCCCTTGCGAGCGCGACCGCTGCGGTTCCTCACCGGCGGCACGCTGACCAGCAGACCTCGACGCCGGGACCGCTGGTCGGCCCGGCCGTCGGGGTCCACCGGCGCCGGCTGGTCCTGCACCGGCTGCCGGGTTCTGCGGGCACCGAACCCGGGCAACCGCCGAAGCGGAGACTGGCTGTCCATGACGTCCTCTCACAAGTTTCCCCCCACGATAAGACAGCCGAGCCTCTTCAGACGAGGGCACCCGGCGTCATCACGCCGCCCGTGATGCCTTCGTGATCTTGTTCAGCGGCGGCCCTCACCGGTGGCGTCCCCCGCAACCACCACCATGGAGTAGCGTCTGCCGGGTGACGGATCTGTTCGGCAACCCCGATCCTGTCGTGACAACGCCGGGCCGAGGCGGGTCCCTCACCGGCGCCGACCATGACGATCTCCCGCTGGCGGTACGGCTGCGCCCGCGAACGCTGGACGAGATCGTCGGCCAACAACAGCTGCTGGCTCCCGGATCACCTCTGCGACGGCTCGCCGACGGTCAACCCATGTCGGTGTTCCTGTGGGGCCCGCCCGGGGTGGGGAAGACCACCATCGCGGCAGTGGTCAGCCGGGCGACCCAGCGACGATTCGTCGAGCTGTCTGCGGTGACTGCCGGCGTGAAAGAGGTCCGCGCCGAGTTGGAGGCGGCCCGTCACGAGCTCGCCCGCGGCCGGGCGACCGTGCTCTTCGTCGATGAGGTGCACCGGTTCAACAAGGCCCAGCAGGATGTCCTCCTGCCTGCGGTGGAGAACCGGATCATCACGCTGATCGCCGCGACGACGGAGAACCCGTCGTTCTCGGTGATCTCCCCGCTGCTGTCCCGATCCCTGCTGCTCACCCTCCAACCGTTGACCGACGACGACATCGGGGTTCTCGTTGACCGGGCGCTCTCCGACGAGCGGGGCCTGCGGACCCCCGCCGGTGGGAGGTACGACCTCACCGAGGACGCCCGGGCGACCCTCATCCGGCTGTCGGGTGGTGATGCCCGCCGGATCCTCACCTACCTGGAGGAGGCGGCTGCCTCCGCGAACGCCCAGGACACCGCCAGCATCGATGCCAGCATCGTCGAACAGTCGGTTGACCGTGCCGCGCTGCGCTACGACAAGGACGGCGACCAGCACTATGACGTGATCAGCGCGTTCATCAAGAGTGTTCGCGGCTCCGACGTCGACGCCGCGCTCCACTACCTGGCGCGGATGCTGGAGGCCGGGGAGGACCCACGGTTCGTGGCCCGACGGCTGATGATCCTGGCCAGTGAGGACATCGGACTGGCGGCACCCTCGGTGCTGCAGACCACCGTCGCGGCCGCCCAGACCGTGGCGCTGATCGGGATGCCCGAGGCGCGGATCACGCTCGCCCACGCCACGATCGCCGCCGCCACCGCACCGAAGTCGAACGCCGTCATCACCGCGATCGACGCCGCGCTGGCCGATGTCCGGGCCGGACGCATCGGGCAGGTCCCCGCTCACCTGCGTGACGGCCATTATCCCGGCGCGAAGGACCTCGGTCACGGGGTCGGATATCGCTATGCCCACGATCACCCCCATGCCGTCGCCGAGCAGACCTACCTGCCCGAGGCGTTGGCCGACGTCCGCTATTACCGGCCCACCGATCACGGCAATGAGGAGGTGATCGCCGAGCGTCTGACCGTTCTGCGTAGCCTTCTGGGCCGGGAGGACTGACACCCCGGTGGGTGGACTAGGCTTCCGCCCATGACCGTCGGAGAGATCGCAGGGCTCATCGCAGCCGTCGCGTTCGTGTTTCTGGTGGGGATGACTGCGGTACCGCTGTACAAGCTCGGCCGGGTACTGGACGAGATGTCGGCTGCGGTGAAGGACTTCGGCACCGGCACCACGCCGATCCTGACCGAACTCAAGGAGACCGTTGAGGTCACCAACGAGGAGATCGCCCGGCTGGGCGGCGTCACCCAGGAGGTGGAGAAGGTGACCTCCGATGTGGCACGGGTCACCCGCCAGGCCAGCACCCTGGTGGAGAACACCGCTGCGGTGTCGCGGGTGGTGACCGCGGCGGTGGGGCGACCTCTGGTCGGGGTCGCCGCCAGTGCCCATGCAGTGCGAGCTGCGATCGCCGCCAAACGGGAGCAGCACAACCGATGAGGCGCGCGTTCTGGTTCGCCCTCGGCTCCGGGGTCACGGCGTGGGTGATCCTCAAAGGTCCGGAGTGCGCTCGGCGGTTGACCGCGGGCGGACGGGCGGACCATGGCGGGCCGGGGATCAACCTCGGCCTCACCCGGGCCAAGGAATGGGCCGAGGACTTCGGTCGCGAGTACCACCGGGCCCGTGCCGCCAGACACGCCGAGCTCACCGATCTGCTCAGCACCAGCGAAAGAGGACGCACACGATGAGGACTGCGGAGATCCGCCGCCGCTTCCTGGACCACTTCACCGCCGCCGGGCACACCTTGGTTCCGTCGGCGCCGCTGGTCCACGACGATCCGACCCTGTTGTTCGTCAACGCTGGCATGGTGCCGTTCAAGCCGTACTTCACCGGTGCCGAGGATGCGCCCTTCGCCACCGCGACCTCCTGCCAGAAGTGTGTGCGCACCCTCGACATCGAGGAGGTCGGCAGGACGACACGTCATGGCACGTTCTTCCAGATGAACGGCAATTTCAGCTTCGGAGAGTACTTCAAGGAAGGCGCCATCCGGCACGCCTGGGAATTGGTGACCGGCGCGCTGGAGTCCGGGGGGCTGGGCTTCGACCCCGCCACGGTGTGGGTGACGGTGCTGGGTCCGGGCCACCACCCGGACTTCCCCGACGGTGACGTGGAGGCGGTGGCCCTGTGGAGCGCCGTGGGCCTCCCCGAGGAACGGATCCAGCGGCGCGGTCTGAAGGACAATTACTGGAACATGGGGGTTCCGGGGCCCGGGGGTCCCTGTTCGGAGATCTACATCGACCGGGGTCCCGGCTACGGATCCGATGGTGGTCCCGTGGTCGACGAGGACCGGTTCCTGGAGATCTGGAACCTGGTCTTCATGCAGCAGGAACTGTCCGCCGTGCGCGGCAAGGACGATTTCGACGTCCTCGGAGCCCTGCCGCGGCCCAATATCGACACCGGGATGGGGCTCGAACGGGTCGCCTACCTGTTGCAGGGCCGCGACAACATGTACGAGATCGACCAGATCTTCCCGGTGATCGAGAAGGCTGCCGAGCTGTCCGGGCGGCGGTACGGCGCCGATCCGACCGACGATATCCGAATGCGTGTGGTGGCTGACCACGTGCGGTCGGGCCTGATGCTGATGACCGACGGCGTCACCCCGGGCAATGAGGCGCGCGGCTATGTGCTGCGTCGGTTGCTGCGCCGCAGTGTGAGGGCGATGCGCCTGCTGGGGGTCGACGATCCGGTGCTGCCGGAACTGCTCCCGGTGTCGAAGGGGCTGATGGCCGAGAGCTACCCTGAGGTCGCCGACCAGTGGCAGCGGGTGTCGGGCTCGGCCTATGCCGAGGAGGACGCCTTCCGCCGCACTCTGACCGCCGGAACCCAGATCTTTGACACCGCTGTCGCTCAGGTGCGCGTGGCGAAGCAGACCACGCTCTCCGGGGCGGAGGCCTTCCAACTGCACGACACCTACGGTTTCCCCATCGATCTGACCTTGGAGATGGCCCAGGAGGCCGGCCTCTCGGTCGACCAGGCTGAGTTCACCCGGCTCATGAACGAACAGAAGGAGCGGGCCAAGGCCGACGCCCGGGCGAAGAAGGGAGGCGTGGCCAGTACCGGCGCCTACCGGGAACTTCGTAGTGCCGGCGAAACAGCCTTCCTCGGCTACACCGAGCTGGGGGTCGCGGCGACGGTGCGCGGCATCGTCCGGGACGGGGAACTGGTGTCGGCCGCCCGACCGGGCGACCTGGTCGAGGTGGTGCTGGACGAGACGCCGTTCTACGCAGAGGCTGGGGGACAGGACGCCGACACCGGCACCCTCAGCGGTAACGGCGTCAACCTTGAGGTGATCGATGTCCAGCGGCCGGTCCAGGGACTGGTGGTCCACCGGGCCCTGGTGACCGAGGGGGAGCTTGCCGCCCACGACGAGGTGTTCGCCCGGGTCGATGCCGCCACCCGGTTCGCCGCGTGTCAGGCGCACACCGCCACGCATATCGTCAATGCCGGACTGCGGCAGTTGCTCGGCCAGGGCACGCACCAGGCCGGCTCCTACAACAAGCCCGGCTATCTGAGGTTCGACTTCAACGCCAACTCCGGGCTCACCGAGACGATGCGTGGCGAGCTGGAGGGCATCGCCAACCAGGCCATCGTCGACGATTTTGTGGTCACCGCCACCGAGATGCCCCTCGACCAGGCGAAGGCGCTCGGCGCCCAGGCCATGTTCGGTGAGAAGTACGGCGACGTCGTCCGGATGGTCGAATTTGCCGGGCCGTGGTCCCGCGAGCTCTGCGGCGGCACCCACGTCCGCCGGACCGCGCAGATCGGTCTGATCAATCTCGTCGGCGAGGGCTCGGTGGGGTCGGGTATCCGCCGGGTCGAGGCGCTGGTGAGCAAGGACGCCTTCTCGGCCTTCGCCGCGGAGCGGGCTCTGGTCTCGACCCTGGCCGACACCCTGAAGACTCAACCCGACCAGCTGGTGGAGCGGGTGGAGAAGCTGGTCGCTCAGCTCAAGGCCGCCGAGCGCGAGATCGCCGACCTGCGGACCCGGGAGCTGTTGGCCGACACCACCGAACTGTTGGGCACGGCGGCTCCGGCAGGGAAGTTCACCCTGCTGGCACGCCACCTTCCCGGCGTGAGCGGGTCCGACCTGCGCACCCTGGGCCTCGAACTCCGCAACGGGCTCGGCTCCCGGCCGGGCGTGGTTGCTCTGGTCGGCGGTGAGGCAAAACCGGTGGTCACGGTGGTGACGACCGAGGCGGCGCGGTCGCTCGGGGCCAGGGCCGGTGTCCTCGTCGGTGTCGCCGCAGCCGAGCTGGGCGGCCGCGGCGGCGGTCGCGACGACATCGCCCAGGGTGGCGGAACTGATCCGAGCGGGGCCGACCAGGCCCTCGCAGCCGTCAGTCGCGCCCTGGAGCAGGCATGAGCCGGGCCCACGGGGTCAGGCTCGCGCTCGACTGGGGCCTCAGCCGGATCGGGGTCGCCGCCTGCGACGCCCAGGGTGTGCTCGCCTATCCTGTGACGACGATCACCCCTGCGCAGGACCGCCGCCACGTGACCACCGCCTTGGCTGAGCTGGTCGCCGAGTACGAGCCGACCGGGATCCTGGTGGGGTTGCCCCGGCATCTCGGGGGAGCCGAGGGGGAGAACGCTCGGATGGTTCGAGCCTGGGCCGGTGACCTCGCCGCCCGCTTCCCTGCGGTCGCGATCCGCCTGGTCGATGAGCGCCTGAGCACCCGGTCGGCCGAGCGTGACCTGCAGGCCGCCGGACGGACGGCCAGCAATCGGCGCGGCATCATTGACCAGGCCGCTGCCGTTGCCATCCTCAACGCAGCTCTGGACCAGGAGCGGGCGTCAGGCACACTGGCAGGTGAACTCATCCAGGAGGCAGGTACCCGATGACCGACACTGATCCCTCGCGCGAGACGCCGGTGGAGCCCGGACGGCTGCGTGATCCGCATACCGGCCGGTGGCACCGCAAGGAGCTGCTGCACTACCTGCGGGGGTGGACCGCAGTCCTGGTCTCCCTAGCCGTCGTCGGCGCCGGACTGTGGTGGGGCGGCAGCAAGGTGTGGGACCTGTGGATGGACTTCCGCACCCAGGACGATTACGTCGGGCCGGGCGTCGAACAGATCGATGTGAACATTCATCGGGGTGCGACCATGACCGAGATCGGCGACCAGCTGGTTGAGGTTGACGTGATCAAGTCGACCGACACGTTCCTGGCCGTCGCTAAGCGTCAACCCGAACTCGCCGCCCAGATCCAGGCCGGCACCTACAGCCTGATGACCCAGCTCCCCGCCGAGGAGGCCTTCCTGCTCCTCAGCGACCCGGCGAACCTGGTCCGCAACATGCTCCGGGTCCCCGAAGGCATGCGGCTCTCGGCCGAGATCAAGTACTTGGCGAACGAGACCGGTATTCCGCTGAAGAACTTTCAGACCAGGGTGGACAATCCCGGGAAGCTGAAGCTTCCGGCGTGGGGGAAGGACAATCCCGAGGGGTTTCTGTTCCCCGACACCTATGAGCTGCCGACCGACCCGAGCGCGACCGATGTGCTGCTGATGACGACAACGCACTTCGCCACGGTGAGCGCGGAGATCGACTTCGAGAACAAGGCCAAGGCCTCACCGGCCGGCGATCCCTATTCCGCCCTCATTATGGCCAGTCTGGTGGAACGCGAAGCGGTCGATGAGGAGAACCGACGCAAGGTCGCGCGGGTCTTCTACAACCGGCTCGCCCAGGGGATGGCGCTGCAGTCCGATGCGACGGTCGCCTACGCCAACAATGTCACCGGCCGGGTGACCACCACGCCGGAGGAGCGCCAGATCGACTCCCCGTACAACACCTATCTGGAGAAGAACGCTGGGAAATTGCCTCCCGGTCCGATCACCTCCCCGGCACGCTCGGCCTTGGAAGCGGCAGTTGATCCCGCCGAGGGAGACTGGTTGTTCTTCGTGACGGTGAACCTGGACACCGGTGAGACCGAGTACAACACCACCTACGAGGGCCACCTACAGTCGGTGGAGAAGTGGCAACAGTGGTGCCAGACCTCCGACAAGTGCTGACACGGCAGCTACGGGCGCCGGTGGCGCCATGGACGGTATCCGGTCGGGCTGCTGCCCGCGTGAGAGACTGACCGGCATGCTCCGATACCTGACCGCGGGGGAGTCCCACGGCCAAGCCCTGGTGGCCACCATCGAGGGAATCCCCGCCCATGTGCGGGTCACCACCGAGAACATCGCTGCTGCCCTGGCGCGCCGACGGCTGGGGGTCGGCCGGGGCGCGCGGATGAAATTCGAGGCCGACCAGGTGACGATGCTCGCCGGTGTCCGCCACGGGCAGACCCTCGGCTCGCCGATCGCCATCATGGTGGGCAACACCGAGTGGCCGAAGTGGGAAACGGTCATGGCCGCTGACCCGGTGGACCCGGGTAAGCTGGCTGCCTTGGCCCGGAACGCCGCCCTGACCCGTCCCCGCCCCGGCCACGCCGACCTCGCCGGCATGCAGAAGTACGACTGGGAGGAGGCTCGCCCGGTTCTGGAGCGGGCCTCCGCGCGGGAGACCGCGGCTCGGGTGGCGATCGGCGAGGTCGCGTCGCAGTTCCTCGGCCAGGCCTACGGCATCACCTTGGTGAGCCACATCGTCGAGATCGGGCCGGTGTCCAGCACGGGAACCGAACTGCCGGAAC
Source organism: Propioniciclava sp. (assembly GCA_047973315.1). Classification (GTDB taxonomy): domain Bacteria; phylum Actinomycetota; class Actinomycetes; order Propionibacteriales; family Propionibacteriaceae; genus Propioniciclava. The sequence continues at coordinate 5,718 of JBKEBV010000112.1, read as the reverse complement.
TGGCCGACCGGGAGGCCATCGATGCCGATCCGGTCCGCTGTTTCGACCCCGACAGCTCGGCGCGGATGCTGGCCGAGATCGAGGCGGCGAAGGCCGAGGGGGACACCATCGGCGGCGTCGTCGAGGTCGTCGTCCACGGCGCACCTGCCGGGCTCGGGTCGCACATCCAGGGCGACCGCCGTCTCGATGCCCGGCTGGCGGGCGCTCTGATGGGCATCCAGGCGATCAAGGGCGTCGAGGTCGGCGACGGCTTCGCGCTGGCCCGGACCCGCGGCTCGCAGGCCCACGACGAGATGGCTCCTGCTGACGGCCGGATCCGTCGGCTGTCGCACCGCTCGGGAGGAACCGAGGGCGGGATGAGCACCGGGGAGGTTCTCCGGGTCCGCGCCGCCATGAAACCGATCGCGACCGTGCCCCGCGCGTTGCGCACCGTCGATGTCGGCACCGGAGGAGCCGCCCAGGCCCACCACCAGCGTTCGGACGTGTGCGCCGTGCCCGCCGCGGGCGTGGTGGCCGAGGCCATGGTCGCGCTGGTGCTGGCCGAAGCCTGCCTGGAGAAGTTCGGTGGTGATTCGGTGGCCGAGACCGCTGGCAACCATGCCGCCTACCTCGCCCGTCTGGCAGACCGGGGCCTGGCATGACCATTGCCGTCGTCGGCGCGCCCGGTTCCGGCAAGAGCACCGTCGGGCCGGTGTTGGCCGAGCAGCTGGAACTCCCGTTCGTCGATGTCGACACCGAGATCGAGCACCGGGAGGGGAAACTGATCCGGGAGATCTTCGCCGGGGAGGGGGAGCCGGCCTTCCGCGCCAAGGAGACCGAGGTGACCCTCGAACTGCTCCGCGCACCCGGGGTGGTCAGTCTCGGCGGCGGTGCGCCGATGACACCGGCCATCGCAGCCGCGCTCGCCGAGGTGACCGTGGTCTGGTTGGCCGTCGACGCCCGGCACGCCCTCCAGCGGATCGGTGTTGACGGCGCCCGGCCCCTCCTGGCTGGCCGTGGCATGCGGGCCACCCTGATCAAATTGCTCAACGAACGGACGCCGACCTATCGGCACCTGGCCACGGTCGCGGTCGACACCAGCGGCCAGGAGGCGACGGCGGTCGTCGACCAGGTTCTCCAGCAGTTGGGTGCTCGCCGATGAGCACGCAGGTCCGGGTCGCGGCGGATGCCCCCTACGAGGTCACCATCGGTCGCGGCCTCGGGGACCGGCTGGGTGCCACCCTCGGTGGGGCGGCACGGGTGGCGATCCTGCATGCGCCCGAGCTCGCGGCCAGCGCGGCCAGCGCCGCCGGCGACCTCGACGCCCAGGTCACGCTGATCGCGACCCCCCGCGGAGAAGCGGCCAAGCGCGCATCCGTCCTGACCCAGGTCTGGGAGACCTTGGCCGAGGCCGGGTTCACCCGCTCTGACGCCGTGGTGGGTCTGGGTGGCGGCGCCACCACCGACCTCGCCGGCTTCGTGGCCGCCAGCTGGCTCCGCGGGGTCCGATACGTGTCGGTTCCGACGACGCTGCTGGCGATGGTCGATGCCGCGGTGGGCGGCAAGACCGGTATCAACCTGCCGCAGGGCAAGAATCTGGTCGGATCGTTCTGGGAGCCGACCGCAGTCCTCTGCGACCTCGATCATCTGGCAACCCTGCCCCGTGACGATCTCCGCGGCGGGCTCGCCGAGATGATCAAGCACGGATTCATCGCCGACGAGCGCACCTTGGAGCTTTTCGAGGGTGCTCCGGCAGCGATGCTCGATCCGGCCAGCGCGGCGCTGGAGGAGGCGGTCATCCGCTCGGTGCAGGTGAAGGCGCGGGTGGTGAGCGGGGATCTGCGCGAGACGACCAGCGTCGGTACCCGGGTCGGGCGGGAACTGCTCAATTACGGCCACACCTTCGGTCACGCTGTCGAACGTCGTGAGGAGTACCGGTGGCGGCACGGCTACGCGGTCAGCGTGGGGCTGTGCTACGCCGCGCTACTGTCCCAGCGCCTGGGGCACGCGGACGGCGATTTCGTCGACCGGCATCGCGCCATCCTCAGCTCGGTCGGACTGCCGATCAGCTACGCCGCCGATGCCTGGGAGTCGCTGCGCCCCACGATGAGCATCGACAAGAAGGCCCGCGGCGGCTCGTTGAGATTCATGCTGCTCGACGCCGTGGCCTCGCCCTTCATCGCAGTCTCCCCCGACGAGGAGCTGCTCCGGCTCGCCTACCATGACCTGACCGGCTGACCGGAGGTACGGATGTACACGCCGAAACACTTCGCCATGGATCCGGACGCGGTTCGCGGACTGCTCGGCAGCGCCGAGACCGCACAGCTGGTCACCGCGCACGCCGCCGGCCCGCAGGCGACGCTGCTCCCGGTGCTGTGGCGTTCGGGCGGCGATGGCGGTTGGGGATCGCTGGTCTTCCACGTCACCCGGGTCAACCCGGTGTGGAAGGACCCCGGTCTCGGGCAGGCGCTGGCGATCCTGTCCGGCCCCGACGCCTACATCGATCCGACCTGGTACGCCTCCCATGCGGACGCCCCCGGGGTTCCGACCTGGAACTATGTCACCGTGCACGCCCGCGGAACGCTGGTGGTCCGCGACGATCCGGTGTGGGTGCGGGAGGCCGCCTTCGAGCTCAGCGAACGCTTCGGCTATGACGCCGGGCAGATGGACTCCGAGGCGACTGAGCGGATGCTCCGGGCCATCGTCGGGCTGGAGCTCCCGGTCACCGAGGTCGAGGCGAAGGCCAAGCTCAGTCAGAACCGCAGTCCCGAGGACATCGGCGGAGTCATCGCCGGCCTGCACCGCGCCGGCGACCACGACATCGCCGCCGCCATGGAGCAGGTGAGCCTGCCGCACGCCCAGGAGCGCTACACGCTGCTGACCCAGGTGCGCGGCCGCCACCTCGGCAATCTCCGGCCAGGATGACCTGCCTGGAGCTTGCCGTCCCCGACGCCGGCGTCCATGGATTCACGGTGCGCCGTTCTGCCCGGTAAGATGCCCGGTTGGAACGAGCGAGGGTGAAAGGCGATTTCGTGGCATCGACCAACGATCTGAAGAACGGCATGGTGCTGGACCTGGACGGCCAGCTGTGGCAGGTGCTGTGGTTCCAGCACCACAAGCCCGGCAAGGGCAACACCGTGGTGCGGACCAAGCTGAAGAACGTCCTGAGCGGCAAGATCGTCGACAAGACGTTCAACTCCGACACCAAAGTTGACACCGCGACCGTTGACCGTCGCGAGATGCAGTACCTCTACCACGACGGCGACGGCTACGTCTTCATGGACACCGCCACCTTCGACCAGCTGACCATCCCCGACGACACCGTCGGCGAGGCCGGCAGCTACCTGCTGGAGAACCAGAACGCCACCGTCGCCCTGCACGAGGGCAACCCGCTCTACATCGACCTTCCCGCATCGGTCGAGCTGGAGATCACCTACACCGAACCCGGGCTCCAGGGTGATCGCAGCACCGGCGGCACCAAACCGGCGACCGTCGAGACCGGCCTCACCATCCAGGTGCCGCTCTTCATCACCACGGGGGAGAAGGTGAAGGTCGACACGCGGGACGGGAGCTACCTCGGCCGGGTCAACGGGTGAGCACGGACCGGGATAACACCACCCGCACCAAGGCGCGCCGACGGGCCGTCGAGATCCTCTACGAGGCTGACATCCGCGGCGAGGATCCCGGCGAGGTCCTCGCCGTCCGGATCGATTCCGGCCAGCCGCCGGTCCGCCCGTTCACCGGTGAGCTGGTGAGCGGGGTCGCGGAACATCTCGACCAGATCGATGCGCTTCTGCGCGCCGCACTATCCGAGGGCTGGACCTTGGAGCGGATGCCGAGCGTCGACCGCTCTCTGGCCCGACTGGCAGCCTTCGAACTGGCCCACACCGGGACTGATCTCAAGGTGGTGGCCCATGAGGCCGGAGACCTCGCCGCCGAGCTGTCCACCGAACAGTCACCCCGATTCATCACCGCCCTAGTCGACCGGATCGCCCACACGCTGGCCGCGACCCTGCCCGACCCCGAACCGGGCCCACGCGACTCCGCAGGAGCCGACACCGGGACCTGAGCCACCGACAACGGCCGCATCACGTGGAAGGAACACCCGTCATGGCGACGCACACTCCGATCCCTGCCCTGCTCGTGCTGGAGGACGGCCGGGCTTTCCGCGGTTCCTCCTTCGGTGCGACAGGGACGACCTTCGGTGAGGCGGTGTTCTCCACCGGGATGACCGGCTATCAGGAGACGCTCACCGACCCCAGCTACCGACGCCAGGTGGTGGTGGCCACCGCACCTCAGATCGGCAACACCGGATGGAACGACGACGATGACGAGTCGCGCCGCATCTGGGTGGCCGGTTACGTGGTCCGTGATCTGTCCCGGGTCCGGTCGAACTGGCGGTCCAACCGTTCCCTGGACGCCGCCCTCGCCGAGCAGGGGGTGCTCGGCATCGCCGATCTCGACACCCGCGCGCTGACCCGCCACCTGCGGGAGCGGGGCGCGATGCGGGTCGGCATCTCGACCGAGGTCCTCGAGGTCGACGCCCTGCTGGAGCAGGTCCGCCAGCAGCCGCCGATGGCCGGGGCCAACCTCGTCGAGGATGTCACCCTCACCGAACCGGAGGTGATCCCGGCCCGCGGCGAGCGCCGGTTCCGTGTCGCTGCGGTGGATCTGGGGATCAAGTCGATGACCCCTGCGCTCATGGCCGACCGGGGGATCGAGGTGCATGTGTTGCCGGCGAGCACCACGCTCGCCGAGATCACCGCCCTCGCCGCCGACGGTGTCTTCTTCTCCAACGGGCCCGGCGACCCGGCTGCTGCCGAGGCGGCTGTCGCGCTGCTGACCGATGTGCTTGATGCCGGCCTGCCCTACTTCGGCATCTGCTTCGGCAACCAGATCTTCGGGCGGGCGCTCGGGTTCGGCACCTACAAGCTCAAGTACGGTCACCGCGGCATCAACCAGCCGGTGATGGACCTCGGTACCGGCAAGGTCGAGATCACCGCCCAGAACCACGGCTTCGCCGTCGATGCGCCGATCGGGACCCCGACCCCGACCCGATGGGGCGTCGCCTCGGTCAGCCACATCTGCCTCAACGACGACGTCGTCGAAGGCTTGGAACTGCGCGGTGACGAGGGTGAGCTGCGGGCGTTCTCCGTGCAGTACCACCCTGAGGCCGCTGCCGGCCCGCACGACTCGGCTTATCTGTTCGACCGCTTCACCGATCTCATGGCCCGTGCGGGCCGGTCGACCACGACGGAGGAGAACTGACATGCCCCGCAGGACCGACATCAGCTCGATCCTCGTGATCGGCTCCGGCCCGATCGTCATCGGTCAGGCCTGCGAGTTCGACTACTCCGGGACGCAGGCGTGCCGGGTGCTGCGCGAGGAGGGGTTCCGGGTCATCCTGGTCAATTCCAACCCGGCGACGATCATGACCGATCCCGAGTTTGCCGACGCGACCTACGTCGAGCCGATCACCCCCGACATGGTCGAGAAGGTGATCGCCCACGAGCGCCCCGATGCGATCCTGGCCACCCTCGGCGGCCAGACCGCGCTCAACACCGCGGTCGCGCTCTATGAGTCGGGGGTGCTGGAGCGCTCCGGCGTCGAGATGATCGGCGCCAGCTTCGACGCGATCCAGGCCGGGGAGGACCGGGAGCGGTTCAAGGAGATCGTCGCCGGCCTGGACGTGCCCGGCGCCCGGCCCGAGTCGGCGCGCTCGGTCATCTGTCACACCCT
>JBKEBV010000177.1:0-8485 GCA_047973315.1 Propioniciclava sp. | reverse complement strand
GGACTTTCGCTATGTCTTCTTCGGGGATGGTGGGCCAGCCGGCGCCGAGGGGTACGTATTTTTCGGTGGAGAGGGGGAGCATGGGTCCGTCGGTGACGGGGACGGAGAGGAAGACTTGGTTAGCGACGATCAAATCGACTTCGGTGGTGCCTTCTGGGAGTGCTGGGAGCAACGTCCAGGCGACCCCTGCGGATGTGGTGTCGATGGTCGTGAAGAGCAAACCGCCCAGTTTGGTTCCTAGTACTTCCCGGATCGTGCGGCCCACAGCGGAATATCCCATCGAGTTGGGATGATCCACGATGTGCACCTTTGCGAGCAACTCGAATCTGGGGAGATGGTCCGCTCGCATCATCGCCTCGGAACCGCCCCAGGTGTGTAGGTAGATTGATTCGGCCCCCTTGGGGAAGAACAGGGAGAGGTAGAGGGCGGTGGCGTTGTTGATGCGGCGTACTCCGTGGATGGTGATCAGGAGTTCGGCGGGATCGCCGGGGTTTCCGCGGTCAAGAGTGAGGGTGCGTCCAAGGATGGGGATATCGGGGGTGCCTTCTGGGAAGGGTGCTGGACCGCGGTCGACTACCAGCGTGGCTGTCTCGGTCGAGAGATCTGATTCGACGCTGATTTCTTCGACTTGGGCGGGGATGGGTGAATATAGGGCGTAGCTGGCGCGGGGTTGTTGCATCATGATTCCTTGGTTGGTGGAAATGTTCTGCCACGTTCCAATATCGGTTTCTGACTGGGTGACCCGGAGAACTGTGTCTCCGATGCGGAGTCGGGGTATTGCTTGACTGCGCGCTGCCAGGTTTGAGTACCCGTCGGCCGTGGGGTGCGTGATGGCCCACATGAGAATGCTGGAATCGTCGGTGGAGCGGATCGACCACAGGTTGATGTGTCCGCCGTCGAGTTCGGAGTCATCCGAAATCAGTAGCCTGGCGACGGGGTCACCGAGGGGTTGGAGGTCGGTTGAGATGAGTTGGGCTGCTGCAGCGACTTGTGTCGGGTTTGGCGTCCCGACACCAGTGGGGGTTGGAGTAGTTGGGGTTGTGGTCTCGGTGGTGTTGGGCGGTGTGGCGCATCCGATCAGGAGGAGCCCACCGGCAGAGCCCAACAGCAGACGGCGACTCAAAGCCATTGTGACATCTCCTTAAAACGGGGGAAGAAGGTCAGTCTATCCGGCCAACGCGGGCGTGAAGAGTCCCTTGAGGTCCGCAGCGTTGATCAACAGGATGGGTGGCGCGTCCCCCGAGGGGATCTTCACTGGTACCACCAGGCCACCGCAGGTGGCTGTCGTGGTGTAGCTGGTGGGTGTAGGGCTCGGAGTGGGAGAGGGTGTGGGCACGGGGCCAGGGGTTGATGGCGGTGGAGTAGGGGTTGGTGCAGCCGGTACCGCGCACGGGCCCGTCGTAACTCCGAGGCCTGCAGTCGCCACAGCTTCTTCGCGTGACCCGGATTCAAGAACCGCGTTGCTTCGGACCCTTACCTCAATCCGATCCTCCGCGGGCAGGTACCGATAGGCGATCAGGGAAGCGCCATTGCGCGTCGCGTACTCACTGGCAGCATACTGGCCAAGATTGCCAGGAAGGGAACCTCCCGTGTGAATGGCCGAGACGATCTGGCCCGGGGCTTGGCTGACGATTTGTTGCGCGCCCGCAAGTGCCGCCGCGTCGGCCGCCGTCTGGAGGGATGACACCTGAGGTCCGACAGCTGCCAAGCGCGTTGTGTACAAAAAGGTGAATGCCATCAGCATCAGGGTGAAGGCCAGGATGAGCGCCAGTGTGGCAGCCCCCTGCTGAGGCAGCTGTTGCCGCGCATCCCGGAGAAGGACGTGCGGCAACGGGGATCTGACGGGATGCACTAGCTGCCGCTGCCAACGATGCCTTTGATTGCTTTGGTGAGCGCCGTTGTGATGACCTCAGTGTTGATCGCACCCGTGATGGCTACGACGATGATGGCGGCGACCACGATCATGCCAACCCATTCGAGGGCGTCGGCTCCGCGCTCGCTTCGGGCGAGTTGGCCCAGGCGACTCTTGAGGGCGAGTTCAGCCTTGGTGTACTGGGCGAGGGTGAGGTTCGACATGAAAAGCTCCTTCGTTCGGTGGGGGTGGGTTCCGGGATTGGGTTCCTTCTGACGTCCATAAAATCTACGGTGGTTGGCGGCGGCATCCCAGGGCCCCAGGGCCCAGGCTGGGCCCAAACACTGCCACATGGTCATTGGGCCCTACCCAGCCACAAAACGATTGCCTGGCCGCGATTTTGCGCGCCCACTTTGGCGAAAATCTGGTTGATGTGATTCTTGACGGTCTTCTCCGACAGGAAGAGCGCGCGGGCGATCTCCGTGTTGGTCAGTCCTCCGGCAACCTGCTCCATGACCTCGACCTGACGGGCACTAAGACCCCAGGGATCGGCAGGAGCATTGAACTGGGAGACGGGTCCTGTGCGGATCGCCTGCAGGGCGGGTCCGCTGAACACCCCGAGACCATCGGCAACGTTCCGGACCGTTGCGGCGAGGGTGTCGGCGTCGAAGGTGCCATGGACGACATAGCCGGTGGCGCCCGCGTCCATGGCAGCATGGATGACCTCTGGGGCGTCCGAGAAGGTGAGCATCAAGACGCGTGCGCTGGCAGCCAGTGTGGAGACCACCGAGAGCCCGTCTCGTCCGGGCATTTGCACATCGAGTAAGACCACGTCGGGGGAATGGGCGGTTGACAAAGTCAAGGCTTCGTCCCCGTCCCCTGCTTCGCCCACGATTAGCAGGTCAGGGGCTAGTTCCAGCAGGGCGCGAATTCCTCGGCGGACGACTTGGCTATCGTCCACGATGAGGATCTTGATGGTTGGGACTTCGCTCATGCGGCTGCGCCTTCCTGTTGCGGAACAAGGGGAGCTGCAAGCACGACGCGGGTGCCATGGCCCGGTTCCGAGACGAAGTTCATCGTGCCACCGATGCCTGTCATGCGCTCCGCCATGCCACGCCGACCGAAGTGGCCCGCCTCTTCAGCCCGGGACGCTGTCAATTCGGTCACGCCCACACCGTCGTCCTGAATCGTCAGCTCGACAACGTCTTTGTGCTGGCGGAGGGTGACGCTCACGGTGGATGCTTCGGCGTGGCGCCGAACGTTCTCCAGCGCCTCCTCGAGTGAACGTAGGAAATGTACCCGCATTGTGGTGTCTGAGGGATCGACGGTTTCGTCAAAATCTGTTACCAGGTGTGCAGTGCTGCTCTCGCTCCACTCATGACACGCCCTCTCGAGGTCGGCAGTGAAGCTGGCGCCAGTGGGTTCGTACCGCAGTTCCTGCATGATCAGGCGAGCCTCCTGGACCGCCTGGGTGCTCATCTGTTGCAACTCCGCCGCATACCGTTGTCCGGCGTCCGGGTCTCTTCTGACGATATCGGGCAAGGCTGAGGCTGTGAGGCTGATCGCCTGGAGAGTTTTGGCGAAGGTGTCATGCATGTCGCGGGCAAGCCGGGTGCGTTCGCTCAGAGTGGCTGACCTTGCGACCGTTCGTTCCAGTTCGGAGTGCGCCTCGCGGGTCGCTCGGTCCGCGCGCTGCACAGCGTAACCCAGCCACCACAGCACGACCAGCATGAACGGGATGACAAGTCCGGCAATGGGCTCGCCGGCCAAGCCGGGAAGAAGCACCACCAAGTACAAAATCAGTAGCGCATCTAGGACCACCAGGCCAAAGCCTACCCGCAACCACAGACCCACCAGCAGCGCCGAAGTCATGAAGGTGATGATGAAGGGGTGATTGGCACCCGTGCCGGCCGCCACGGCGGCGATAATGCCCGCGTCGAGGAGCACGAGCGCCGGGTGGGCAGAGAAGATGGCGCGTAGGCGGGGAGAAAGAAGCAAGCTAAGCCCGACGAACGCAATCACGATCGGGCCCGCCATCACCCACCAAACGGCGGGAATCCCTGCCAAGCTCAGCAGGAGCAGCGACATGAGGCGCGCCAGCAAGGCGGCGCGGACGACAGTGCGGAGAACCCCGGGATCAGCCACCGAGCAACGCTCCAAAGTCCACACCAGACCCCAGAATCATGCTGGCCAGTACGAGGACCATCACCCCGGGAACCAGCACCAGGATGGTGACCAGCGTGATCCGCGGCTCTACGCGGTGCGCGGCTTGCAGCGAACGCTGGGCGGCTTCTTTGCGCATATCGGCGGCGATCTGATTCAGCGTGTCTACCAGCGGAGCCCCGAGTTCCTCGGCCTGCAGGTAGGCAGTCACAAACTGGTTAAGCGGTTCCGAGTTGGTGCGGCGACGCAGGCTCTGGAACGCTGCCCGCACGCTGGCACCGTTGGCGATCTGGTAGAGCGTGGTCGCCAGTTCCTCGGCCAGGGGGCCACCGAAGCGCTCCGCCACCACGGTGAGGGCACGACGGAAGGCAATCCCTGCGCTCACGGTGACAGCCAACACGTCGAGGAAGTCGGGCAGGTCGCGGTCGATCCGTTCCCGCCGATGACGTGCAGTGGTCGTGAGTCGCATCACGGGATAGATCGCCACCAACAAGACGATCAGCAGCGGCGCCAGGAGTTGGCCTTGGAGGAGGAGCAGGACGGACAAGGGAATCGCGACGACCAGGAGGCCGCCGTAGGTGGCCAAGACCGAGTCTACGGTGACGTTCTGAGGGCGCCCAGCCAGGTCGATTAAGCGCTGCAGTCGATGCAAGGCACCCTCCGGTGCCAGCGAGCGCAACGTAGGAACGAACCTGCGCCCCAGTTGCTGCGGCAAGGTGCCGGTGGGCTCTTTGATCGTGTCGGATAGTGCCTGACCCTCGAGCAGCACCTCCGCAGGCACATCGGCCAGCGGGTCAGTGCGCAACTGCAGGATGCCACGGGCCAGCAACCACACGGCCAAACCGCTGACGAGCCCAGGCAGGACAGCGATGAGCAGGTCGATCATGGGTCGATCCTGACCATGGCCCGTACGATCAACCATCCCGCAGCGAACAGCACTGCTGACAGAACCAGCGCTCCCACGCCGAGCGGTTCCCGGATCAGCGTGTCCACCGTCCCGGGCTGCATGGCGTTCATGAGAACTAACGCGCCTATTCCCATCAGGATGATCGAGGTGGCGGTGATGCTCGGGCCACTGAGAATGGTGCGGATCTGGCGGCGCGTTTCTTTGCGTTGATCCAGACTCTCGGCGATGGTGCGCAAGGAGGTCACCAAGGAGCCACCGCTACGCGCAGAGATGATGAGCGTCGCGATCAGCACCGATACCTCGCGAGACTTGACCCTATCCCGGAGTTCGTCCAGCGCAGCCGATACCGGAGCGCCGTAGCGGAGCCGCTGGGCGACGCGGGCGATCTCGGAGCGGCTGGGCTCGTTGATCTCAGTACTGGCATAACGCAGCGCTGAACTTAACGAGAGCCCGGCATAGCTGGCGTTGGCGAGCACCCGGGCCAGGTCCGGTAACTGAGCGACGATGGCATCCTGACGACGAAGCTGAGCGCGGCTGAGGTACCAGCGCACCACAAGTACTCCGACGGCGATCCCGACCAAGGCGAGAGGGGGTGCCAAGAAGGCCCAGATTGCCCAGCCCGCGGCGACTCCCACGACGAGACCGATGAAAGCAACGGCGAGCGGCGGGGCATGGATGCCTGCTAGATCGAGCTCACGGACGAGGTAGCGGCCCAGCCTGGTGCGGCGGAACCGCGCATCCCAGGCGCGAAAGCTGCTCCCTTCGCCATCGCTGGTGTCCAACTCGGCAGCATGCACGACCCGTCGGCGAGCGGTGCTCAGGCTGAAAAGGTCACGCATCCCCAGGAGGGCTACTACCACCGCCACGGCAGCGCCGAGCGCTATCAGCAAGGGAGTCATGTCGCCCACGCCCGCACGATGTCAGGATCGGTGTCACTCAGACGCCGGACCAACCCGGTCGGCAACGGGTGGTGGACGAACTCACCGTCACCTGCCCTGCGGGATCCACCCCATTCCAGGATCGGCTCCAGCCGGAAGGTCTCTTGCCGGCGGGAGGCCACGTAGGCGACGTCGCTCACCCGGCGCGAGCCATCGGCGAATCGACCCAATTGCACGATGAGGTCGATAGCTGAGTTCACCTGGTCTCGCACTGCCTGGAAGGGAATCTCAACATCGGACATGGTGGCCAAGGTCTCCAGTCGACTCAGCGCATCGTCCACACCGTTGGCGTGCACCGTGGTCAGGGAACCTTCGTGGCCGGTATTCATCGCCTGCAACATGTCCAGGGCTTCACCGCCGCGGCACTCCCCGACCACGATGCGATCAGGACGCATCCGGAGGGCGTTACGCACCAAGTCGCGGATGGTGACCTGGCCGCGACCTTCGGCGTTCGGGGGGCGGGTCTCCAGGCGGACGGTATGGGGCTGGTTCAGGCTCAACTCGGCCGCGTCCTCGATGGTCACGATGCGCTCTTCGTCACCGATAAACGACGACAAGGCGTTGAGCAGAGTGGTCTTTCCGGAACCGGTGCCTCCCGAAACGACAATGTTGAGCCTGGCCGCGACCGCTACCCGCAACAGATGCGCCACCTGGGGCGTCAGGCTGCCCCATTCAAGTAACCGCTCCAGGGAGATGGCCTGAGGAAACAGGCGGATGGTGATGGTGGGTCCGTCGAGGGCTAGTGGGGGCAAAACGACATTGACGCGGGCGCCGCGCGGCATCCGGGCATCGGCTGGTAGACGAGCGTCAGCCATGGGGCTGGACTCGTCGACGCGGCGATTGACCGTCGAGACGATACGGTCCACCGTCTGCATCAATTGGTCATTGCTGGTGAACGCAGTGGGCCACCGTTCCAACTTTCCTGCCCGCTCGACGTAGATGGTGTCGTAGCCGTTGATCATGATCTCGCTGACCGAGTTGTCGGCCAAGATCGGCTCGAGCACACCGAGCCCCACCGCTTCATCCACGACCCGGCGGATCAGTTGGTTGCGTTCCGACGTCGACAAGATGGCACCCTCACGGGAGACCAGTTGGGCGATCACGCGCTCGAGCCGCGCTCGTCGTTGATTGGCGTCCAATCGGCTGAGTTCGTGGAGGTCGACCTCTTCCAGCAGCAGTTCACGCAGGTTATGGATCAGGCCGTCGTCGTCGGTGGAGTCGTCGACAACGGTCAACCCTGAGCCCACGAAGGAGGAGTAGCTCCGCGTCATGAGATATCCGGCATGTCGACGGTGCGGCTCACCTGTCCCGGGGTGAAGAATGGCACGACGTCGGGAATGTCCACGGTGACGGTGTAGGAGTAGCCGTTACCCAGTCTGCCGCCGTCGACCGAGGTGGCGGTCAGACCGGCCGGCAGGACGCCTTGGGCGGCGGCGGAAGGGCTTTCCCCCAAACTGGCGGCCCGAGCTGCAGCGCGGGCCGCATCCGTGGCAGACGTCGTCGCCCAGCCAGCGATTCCCAGTTGCAGGGCTGCGATTCCAACGGTAAGGAGGACGGGGAACATGGCGACGAATTCCAGCGAGGCCGAGCCCCGATCGCGTCGGCGTGGTGTGCGACTCATGAAGGCTCCCGGAGGACGGTGTGGTCCACGCTGTAGTGGGTGACCACGGCGGTATTGGGCGGCAATTGGAGCGAGATATGCAGGGTGTTGCCGCTACCGGAGACGGTCAGGCCGTCCCGGAACGGCGACGGCATGGTTTCTCGTGCGGCCGTCTGAGCTGCCGTCGTGTTCTGCTTGATGGCGTAGCTTCGGGTGGCTTCGGTGGACGCTTGACCCAGCCAGAAGAACGCAACCCCCGCCACCGCGACCTGCCACATCAAGAAGGCGACGGAAAATACGAGCACCATCATGCCGGTGGTTTCGAGCGTTGATGCGCCGCGCTCGTCTGCCCCGGTGAGCAACCTGCGCCCCCGCCGTGGGTCGTGGTTCTGGGGCGCCTCCGGTGCAGTGACCGCTGGGACAGCCTCCTGGCCGGGACGGATACCAAGCCCCAACTCGGCTTCGATACGGCCCATGAGTTTCCACCAGTTGACGTCGGCGACCGCTCGCGGGTCGCGCTCATTGATAGCGGGCTCCAACGTCCGGATCGACAGGGGGACCTGGGAGTTCAAGACCGATCCGGTGGTGAGCTTGGCGACGGCTTCTGCGGGGAAGATGGAGGCCTTGTCAACCTTATTGAGCAGGACCAGGAGTTCACCCTCCTGGCGCACGCCGAGCGCTTCCCACGCCAGGATGCGTTTCCGCATGGCTCTGACCGACAACACATCGGGGCTGGTGACGACGACTGTCTCGTCGGCAAGCTCGAGCCCGGCTGCCTGAATCGGTGACACGTACCCACCGACGTCGAGCAGGATCACATCGAACTCGCGACGGAGCAAAGCGATCACCGCTCGGAGCGCTTCCGGGGTCACCGACTCCGTCTGCCGAACGTCGACAGGTGCCAACAGGAGGTGAATACCGCTCTCGTGCTCGATCACGGCATCGCGCACTGTGGTGGCGGAGAGGTCTTGATAGACCTTGGCCAGGTCAGCCACGGACACCGACTGCCGCACATCGAGCAGGGA
>JBKEBV010000067.1:0-11380 GCA_047973315.1 Propioniciclava sp. | reverse complement strand
ATCCGGGACACCGCCGTCGCCCAGCCCCTGCTCGTGGCGGCGAGTCTGCTGGCCGCCACCGCACTGCTCGAGGAGATCGGTCCCGGTGACCTGATCGCCGGGCACAGCGTGGGGGAGATCGCCGCCGCTGGCATCGCCGGGGTGCTCACCGCATCCGATGCGATGCACCTGGTCCGCGAGCGCGCCCTCGGGATGGCCGAGGCCTCGGCCGCAACCCCGACGACGATGGCTGCCGTGGTCCGTGGTGAGCCGGGGAACGTGATGGAGACCATCGCCGGCGTCGGTGCGATACCGGCCAACAACAACGGCGGCGGGCAGATCGTCGCGGCCGGCACCGTCGAGCAGATCGCCGAACTGCGGGCGAACCCGCCTGCCGGGGCCAGAGTGATCCCGCTCGCCGTGGCCGGGGCCTTCCACACCGACCACATGCGGGCCGGGCAGGAACGTCTGTCCGCCGTCGCCGGGCAGATCACGCCCGCTGATCCGCAGGGAATCCTTCTGTCCAACGCTGATGGCGCGGTCATCGAATCCGGGGCAACCTACCTTGACCGGCTGGTCAGCCAGGTGACCAACCCGGTGCGGTGGGACCTGTGCATGGAGACGATGGCCTCCCTCGGCGTGACGGGGATCATCGAACTCCCCCCAGCCGGCACCCTGACCGGGATCGCCAAGCGCAATCTGTCCGGGGTTGAGCTGTTCAACCTCAACACCCCCGATCAACTGGACGAGGCTCGAGCCTTCGTCGCCCGCCATCGCGCCCAGGAGGCCTGAACCATGCCCCTCACCGCATCCAGCGGATCGCCCTATGCCCGCATCCTCGGGATCGGGGCCGCGATCCCCTCCCGCGTGGTGGACAACGCCGAGATGTGCACCTTCATCGACTCCTCCGATGAGTGGATCCAGCAGCGCACCGGGATCCGCGAACGCCGCTGGGTGGGCGAGGGCGAGACCGTGGAGAGCTTGAGCCTGGACGCCGCCCGCGCGGCGCTGGACCACGCCGGGCTCGCCGCGACCGATGTCGACACCGTCATCATCTCCACGGTCAGCCACCTGCTGCAGACCCCGTCCTTGGCCGCCGTCGTCGCCGCGAAGCTCGGTACGCCCGACGCCGCCGCCTTCGACATCTCAGCTGCGTGCGCCGGGTTCTGTTACGGCCTGGCCCAGGCCGACGCGCTGGTGCGGGCCGGCTCGTCGAGGCATGTGCTGGTCATCGGTGCCGAGACCCTCAGCGAGGTCACCGACACCAGCGATCGGTCCACCGCCTTCCTGTTCGCCGACGGCGCGGGCGCAGCTGTCGTGGGCCCCTCCGAGGTTCCCGCGATCGGACCGGTGGTCTGGGGTTCGGACGGAACCCAGTCCGATGCCATCGAGATGAACCTGCCCTGGGACGAGGCGCTGAAGGCCCAGGAGCGGTCGGTCATCACCATGAAGGGCCAGCCGGTTTTCCGCTGGGCGAGCGGCTTCATCGCCGACGCCGCGCAGCGCGCGCTCGAGGTGTCCGGGGTCAACCCCGACGAACTCGACCTGTTCGTGCCCCACCAGGCGAACAACCGGATCACCGACGCCATGCTGCGCCATCTCAAACTGCCCGCATCGGTCACCGTCGCACGGACCATCCAGACCTTGGGCAACAACTCAGCCGCATCCATCCCGATCGCCCTTACTCAGCTCCTCTCCTCCGGTGAGGCGAAGAGCGGCGACCTGGCACTGGTGATCGGCTTCGGAGCCGGCCTCGTCTACGCCGGCCAGGTCATCACCATCCCGTAAAACCTGCCGCCGGCATCCGCCGGGAGCGCATCACAACAAGAATGGAGAACCCATGGCCACCACTGAAGAGATCCGCGCCGGCCTCGCCGACATCGTCAATGATGTCGCCGGCGTCCCCGTCGAGGATGTCCAACTGGACAAGTCCTTCGTCGACGACCTGGACGTTGACAGCCTCGCGATGGTCGAGATCATCGTCGGCTGCGAGGAGAAGTTCGGCGTGACGATCCCCGATGAGGACAGCGCCAACCTCAAGACGGTCGGCGACGCGGTCGCCTACATCGAACAGCACGCCTGAGTCGCCTGCGGTGGGGCGCTGGTCGCCTCACCGCACCCCGTCCCCGACCAATCCCGACAACTGAAGGACCCGCCATGAAGGAAGTCGTCATCACCGGTATGGGCGCCACCACGCCCCTCGGCGGCGATGTCGCCAGCACCTGGGACGCGATGATGGCCGGCACCTCGGGTGTCTCGGCCCTGACCGAGGAATGGGCCGAACCGCTCGCGGTCCGAATCGCTGCCCCGGTGAAGGTCGACCCCAGCGAGATCATCGACCGGGTCAAGGCGCGACGGCTCGACCGGTCCGCCCAGGTGGCACTCATCGCCGCCGAGGAGGCCTGGAAGGATGCCGGCTTCGGCTTCGGCGAGGACAACCCGGTCGATCCGGACCGACTGGCGGTGTCGGTGGGCTCGGGTATCGGCGGCCTCCATTCGACGCTGCAGAACTGGGACGCCTTCAACGCGCGCGGTCCGCGCCGGGTCAGCCCCTTCACGATTCCGATGCTCATGGCGAACGCCCCGGCCGCCAACATCGGCCTGCTGGTCAACGCCAAAGCCGCCATCCACACGCCGGTGTCGGCATGCGCATCCGGCAACGAGGCGATCGCCCTCGCCGTCGACCAGATCCGACTCGGACGCGCCGACGTGGTGGTCACGGGCGGTTCGGAGGCGACGATCCACCCGCTGCCATTGGCCGCGTTCGCGCAGATGCAGGCACTCAGTAAGCGCAACGACGACCCTCAGGCCGCCTCCCGTCCGTGGGACAAGGGGCGCGACGGGTTCGTCCTCGGCGAGGGCGCCGGGGTCCTCGTGCTCGAATCCCTCGACCACGCCCGCGCCCGCGGGGCGCGTATCTACGGCACCCTCGCCGGATGCGGCATCTCCGCCGACAGCCACGACATCGTGCAGCCCGGGCCAGACGGTTCGGGTCAGTCAGCGGCCATGCTGAAGGCCCTACGCGATGCCGGTGTGGCCGCCACCGACGTCAACCACGTCAACGCCCACGGCACCTCGACACCCCAGGGTGACATGACCGAGGCCGGCTCCGTCCGCCGGGCCCTCAAAGCTGCGACCGATGAGGTGATCGTGACCAGCACCAAGTCGATGACCGGCCACCTGCTCGGCGCAGCCGGAGCGGTGGAACTGATCGCCTCGGTCCTCGCCCTGCGGAACCGGGTCGCCCCGCCGACCATCAACCTCGTCGACCCCGAGGACGACCTTCCGATCAATGTGGCGGCCCAGGTGCCCACCGCCCTGCCAGCGAGCGGGGACCTGGCCGCGATCAACAACTCCTTCGGATTCGGCGGTCACAACGTCGCGATCCTGGTAACGACGGCGAACGCCTGAGGCTCCCCCGGATCCGCCGCATCCGGGGTGATGACCAGCGACGGCAGCGGACCGCCACGCTGATGTTGAGTCTGCCCGCAACCCGGCCCGGTCCGGATGCACTCGACGGTGCCCGCGACAGCAGCGGCCCCACCGGGCGCTGCCGGATTCAGGCTCAGAACGCGGCGTCGCGGTGAGCGCCGTGGTGCCGCACGTTCTCGGTGGCCGCATTGAGCGCCAGCCGGGCCGCCTCAGCGCGGCTGTCGCCGCGGACGAGTGCTGCAGCCAGGGTTCCCACCAGGGCGTCGGTGGCTCCCACCGTGTCGGCGACCTCCGTGTCGGGCAGCACGGCAGCCGCGTGATGCTCACCGTCCCAGTCCAGCCCATCCTTTCCGCGCAGGACGATCAGGGAGCGCGGGGAGGCGCCGCTCGCCGTGACCAGGGGCAGCGTTTCCTCCGGGACGATGAGGGGATCGGCCAGTTCGAACACGTCGGCCGGGAGGTCGACCGCCGGCGCCAGGTTGATCACCACCCGGACCCCACGTTCGGCGGCATAGCGCGCCGCGGCGGCGACGGTCTCCACCGGTGTCTCCAACTGGGTGAGGAGCAGATCAGCGGAGCCGAGCCCGCGCAGCGGCGCCAGCGGGCGAGCCGACACCTGGTGGTTGGCACCGGGGAACACCGCGATCGCGTTGGTCATCCCATCAGAGAGCACCACCGCCGTCCCGGTCGGTGTCCGGGGGATCCGCTCGACCTCAAGTTTGATGCCGAGCCGGTAGAGCCGGTTCAGCGATTCCCGACCGGCGTCGTCGTCGCCGACCGCACCCACCATCACCACCTCGCCGCCGAGGGCCCGCGCCGCCACCGCCTGGTTGGCTCCCTTCCCGCCGGCGAACCGTTCCAGGGAGGAGGCGGTCACCTTCTCGCCCGGCCGGGGATAGCTGTCGATCCGGCTCTCCACATCAACGTTGATGGAACCGAGGACGATGACGCGACCCATGACAGTGCCTTCCGCTGGTGCCTGATGGGGCCATCACACCACTGTTCGCCGGGCCGGGCGGCCGTTTCGGTCACATGCCCACGATCGGGGCCCGTCTCACCCCGCCGCGTGGAGCCAGCGCAGGGGAACACCGTCCGCCGCCTGGCGGAAGACGTCGAGTTCGGCGTCCCAGGCGGTGCCCAGCAGGTCGTCGAGCGCCTCGCGCAGGCCGGTCTGGCCCTCAGCTGACCGGAGCACTGCCCGCAGCCGGTTCTCGCCCACCACAAGGTCCCCGTACGGACCGGTGGCACCGACGAAGACACCCAGGGTAGGGGTATAGCTGTACCGCTCCCCACCGGTACCGGCGGCATGATCCTCGGTCACCTCGAACCGGAGCCGCTCCCACCGCTTGAGGGTGCTGGCCAGGCGTGAGGCCGTGCCCGTCGAACCCGTCCAGGCATAGTCGGTCCGGTAGCTGGCGGGCTCGGCCGGTTGGCGCTCCCACCGCAGGTCGGCGGGCACGCCAAGAGCGGCGCCGAGTGCCCATTCGATGTGCGGGCACAGCGCCGAAGGCGCCGAGTGGATGAAAAGGACTCCGCTCGTCGTGGTCATGGCTTCCTCCCGATGTCTGGTGCTGCCTTCCCCTGCATCACCGTCGGCGGGACTCGCCTGGTCACCATTGTGCACCATTGGCCAAGGCCGCGCGCACCCGAAGTCTGCTTGAGGCGGGGCCAGCCGCACCCGGGGCTCAGCTGCGGGTAGGGCTCAGCGCGCAGACGCCGCCTCACCGAGGAGTTCCCGCGCATGGGCTCGCGCAGCCTCGGTGCCGTCGAGGCCCGCCATCATCCGCGCCAGTTCATCGACCCGAGCCTCGGCGTCAACCTCTGCGATACCAGAGGTGGTCACCTGCCCGTCATCGGCCTTGTGCACGACGTAGTGACGGTCGGCGAAGGCAGCCACCTGAGCCAGATGGGTGACCACGACCACCTGCGCGTGCCGGGACAGCCGGGCGAGCCGGCGTCCGATCTCCAGGGCGACGGCCCCACCGACCCCGGCATCGACCTCGTCGAAGATGAATGTGTGCCCCGAACTCCCGGCGGCGAGGACAACCTCCAGGGCGAGTCGGACCCGGGACAACTCCCCCCCGGAGGCGACCCTGGCCAGCGGCCCGGGGGCACTTCCAGGATTCGCGCTGAACAGGAAGGCGACCTGATCGGCGCCGTACGGACCCGGCTGGTCGATCGCGGTCACCTCGAGGACCAGCCGGGCGTGCGGCATCGCGAGCGCTGCAAGCTCACCCTCCACCCGGGCACTGAGATCCGCAGCGACCCGATGCCGGGTCGCCGACAGTTCCCCGGCCAACGTCGCGAGGTCGGCATCAAGGGCCTGCACGGCTGCGGTGAGCTCGGCGATGCGTTCGTCGGTGCCGGCGAGCGCGGCGGCGTCGCCGGCGGCCTGCTCGCCCCAGGCGAGCACCTCGTCGACCGTACTGCCGTAGCGCCGGGTGAGCGCCTGAAGTTCGGCCAACCGGCCGGCGATCCACTCGAGTCGGGCGGGGTCGGCATCGAGGGAGGCGAGGTAGGAGGCAAGATCACCGGCCAGATCGGTGACCAGGTAGGAGAGTTCATCGACGCGGGTGGACAAGCCGGCCAACACATCATCGCTGTCCGCAGCGGCGGCGAGCCCTCGACGTGCGGCCGCCACCAGCTCAAGCACGCTGGCAGCGTCCTCGCCAGCCTCGTCGTCGCCGGCGAGGGCAATGATGGCGGCCCGCGCAGCCTGCCGCAGATCGTCGGCCGACTGGAGCCGGCGCGCCTCAGCCTGCAAGGTCTCATCCTCGCCGGGTTGAGGCTCCGCCTTCTCGATCTCGCCGAGCCCGAACTGGAGCAGGGCGAGCTCTCGCTCGCGTGCCTGCGCCTGCTCCCGAAGGTCGGCGAGTTCGGCAGCCAGCGCCCGGCGACGGACCCACCGTTCCCGGTACTGCTCAAGCACCGCCTGATGGTCGGCGCCTGCGAAAGCGTCCAGCACCGCACGCTGGCGGTCCGCCGAGCCGAGCCGGATCTGCTCGCTCTGGCCGTGAATGGTGATGGCCTCCCCGACGATCTGCGCCACCCGCGGCAGCGGGACCTGAACCCCACCGACCCGGGCTCGCGAGCGGGACGGGGTCAGGGTGCGGCTGAGAAGCACCTCCTCGCCATCAAGATCGCCGCCGGCCTCAGCCACCGCCCAGGCAAGCTCCGGGTCGATCGTCAGCCGCCCTTCCACCAGTGACCGTTCGGCACCGACCCGGATCAGGCCGGAGTCGGCGCGCCCCCCCGCCAGCAGTCCCAGTCCGGAGACCACCATGGTCTTGCCCGCGCCGGTCTCGCCGGTCACCACGGTGAAGCCGGGGCCGAACTCGACCACCGCGTCATCGATGACGCCCAGATCGGCGATCCGTAGTTCGGTGAGCATTAGACCAGTCCCTCACCCTGACGTCGGCGAGCCTGACCCCGCCAACCGTCGATCGGGAGACCGAACTTGGCCACGAGCCGCTGGACGAAGGGCTGCTCGGTGGTGCGGGCGAGACGGAGCCGGTGGTTGCTGCGGCCGACGGTCAGCTCGCTGCCCGGCGGGGCGTCGACGCTGCGCCGCCCGTCACACCACAGCACGCCGCTGGGGGCGTCGGCCAGCATCTCGACCACAACCCTGGAGTGCGGGCTGAGCACGAGGGGCCGGGCGAACAGGGCGTGAGCGAGCAGGGGGACGACGAGCAGCGCCTCAAGGTCGGGCCACAGCACCGGTCCCTGGGCGGAGAAGGCGTAGGCCGTCGACCCGGTCGGGGTGGAGACCAGGACACCGTCGGTCCCCCAACGGGAGAGCGGGTGGCCGTCGATATCGACCAGCACCTCGATCATCCGCTCACGGGCGGCCTTTTCCAGCGACACCTCGTTGACGGCAAAGGATGACCACAGCACGGCCCCACCGGGCCGGTCCCGCATGGTGACGTCGAGACAGATCCGCTCCTCGACGGTGTAATCCCGCGCCCGGACGCGTTCGACGAGGGTGTCGATCTCACTCGGCTCAAGCTCGGCGAGGAAACCGACATGACCCAGATTGACCCCCAGCAGCGGAAACCCGGCCGGCACCGCCCACTCGGCGGCGCGCAGGATCGTGCCATCCCCCCCGAACACGACCACAAGTTCGACCGGGACATCCGGCAGCCGGCTGAAGTGACGGACCCGGTCAGCACCGTCAGCGACCTCATCGAAGACCGATCCCCGCACCCAGCACACGATTCCACTGTCAGCGATCCCGGCGATGAAGGCGCGCGCCGCCTCCACGGCCTGGGGCCGGTGGGGGTGAATCGCGAGCGCGATATTCCGCTGGGTCATCGCCCCAGCCTAACCACCTGGTTGCCGCCGGCACCGCCGGCACGTTCGAGCTTGAGGAAATACTCCTGATTCCCCTGTTCGCCGGACAGGAGGGTCGGCCCCTGCCAGCTGACGCCCCAACCCAGCTCGGCGGCCCGGGCGGCGACCCGCTCGACCGCGCCGCGCGCGCGGTCCGGGTCGACGACGACGCCGCGGGAGTCCAGCGCGGCCCGGTCAAGTTCGAACTGCGGTTTCACCAGGAGGAGCGCGACCCCGCCGTCGGCCACCACGCTGAGCAGGGGCGCCAGCAACAGGCGCAAGGAGATGAAGGAGACATCGGCCACGAGCAGCGGCACCGGCTCGCCGTCGACATCGCTGAGCGTGAGATCGCGGAGATGGAGACCCTCGCGCATCCGCACCCGGGGATCCTCCCGCAGCGCCGGCACGAGTTGCCCGTGCCCGACATCGACCGCGATCACCTCTTGGCAGCCTCGCTCGAGGAGGACCTGGGTGAACCCGCCGGTGGAGGCACCGGCGTCCAGCGCCCGTGGTGGGACCTCGGTCCGGCCGGCATCCAAGGCGCCGATGAGCTTGTGCGCGGCCCGAGAGACGTAGGGGTCGACATCGGCATCAATCCGGTGCTGCGGTCCGACCCGGAGCGACGCCTTGACGGCCGGTCTCCCGTCCACCCGGACCCGTCCGCGCGCGATCAGGTCGGCGGCCTGGGCGCGGGAGCGCGCGAGCCCGGCCTGGACCAGGGCCACATCGAGCCGGGTCACGCCCCGGCGTCGCCCTGGGCCGCCAGCGCCTGTGCCAAGACCTCCATGGCCTCGGCCAACGCCGCGGGATGATCATTGACGTCCGCGCCCAGGCTGATCCCGGCCAGGGCCTCGTCGACGCCCGGATGACCGGTCACCGGGACCTCGGGGGGTTCCGCCATGTCTGCGGACTCAGGTGGGATACTCACCCCGCCATGGTATCGGTGGCCGCGGATCTGACCGACCTCAGGCCTCCGGCTCCATCGGCCGATCGGGGTCACCCAGGCCGCGCGCCTGGAGCGCATCCCCGGTGGTCCTGGCGTACACCAGAGCCGCCACCGTCACCGGGGTGATCGCGGCGACCGGATTCCGGGTGATACCCCGGGCGCGCAGTGCGTCGCGCACCTCACCGAACGAGGCGACCACGTGCGGAACCGACCGGAGGAAGACCGCCACAGCCAGACCGAAACGCTCCGGATCGACTCCGACCACGCGCAACGGAGCGACGAACGCCACCAACGCGTCGATGAGCCGGGGCATCGGGGTGGTGAGGAGAATCAGGCGGGAGGCGTACAGGGCCGTGAGGGTGATGCCGACGATCCGCACCGCAAGGTCAGGATGGCCGGTGGCCACATGGAACACCGCAATCGCCCCCAGCAGCACCGCCAGGCCCGTCGGCAGCCCCCAGGCCAGACGCACGGGTGCACCGGTGGTCAGCACCAGCACCAGGCTTGCCACGATCCCGCCGAGCACCACTGGCACCGTCGCCGAGACGATGACCGGCACCGTGATCGCCAGGAAGACCAGGTACTTCCACCCGGGCGCCCACCGGTGCCACGGGGTGGTCCCCGGCACGTACACCCCCAACAGGGCGCGGGCCGCGTTCATCGCTGCCTGCTGATGTAGAAGCCGACAGTCTCGGCAGCGGGCCCGTCGGCCGCGATTCTCCCGTCCTCGACCACGATGACCCGGTCGGCCTCACGAGCCAGGTCGAGATCATGGGTGGCGAGCAGCACCTGGTGGGGCAGGGTGGCGAGCGTCGCGCAGAACCGATGCCGGTTGCGCAGGTCAAGCAGCGTGGTCGGTTCATCCATCACCAGGATGGCCGGCTCGACCGCCAGCACCGACGCCAGGGCAGCGAGCTGACGTTCCCCTCCGGAGAGGTCATAGATACTCTGCTCGGCACGCTCGGCGAGCCCACGCTCGGCCAGAATGCTCAACGCCGCCCGGCGACGAGCCGAGCGGTCGCCGATGGCGCGGCGCAGGCTGAGTTCCACGTCCTCCAGGGGTGTCGGCATGACGAGTTGGCTGATCGGGTCGGTGAAAACGAACCCGACCCTGCGGCGCACCCGTCCTCCGTGCTGGGCCGGATCGAGACCGTCGACCAGCACCCGACCCGTGGTCGCCGCCGTCAGTCCGTTGACGAGACGGAGCAGGGTCGATTTTCCCGACCCGTTGCCACCGACGAACGCCACCCGCTGCTCGGCGAGCGAGAGGTTGATCGCCTCGAGGATCGTCCGGGACGACCAGCCCCGCCCGTCCGCGTTCGGCACGGGGACGGCGACACCGACGTTCTCGAACTCGATCAAGGATGAGACGCCGCCACTGACGCCGGCGGGACCTGCGGTCGGGCGAGCAGCGTCGGGAGCGCCCGGTGCACCGCAACAGCAATGACCGCCGCGAAGGCTGCCTTGAGGAGGTCACCCGGCAGGTAGATGACGTCGGCGGCGATCGCTTGTCCCCAGCTGAGCTGGGCGTTGACGTGGAGCCCGACAACACCGAGCGGATGGATCAGACCCAGCGAACCGACCAGTGCGGCGACGGCGAAGCCGACGGTTCGGGCCGGAGGAGATGTCACCCGTGCCACCACGATCCGGGCCAACCAGCCGGTCACCAGAGCCGCCAGCGGGAAGGCGAGCAGATAGCCCGCTGACGGACGGACCAGCACGCCGAGCCCGGCGCTCCCCTGGGCGAAGACCGGGAGGCCGGCGAAGCCGACGAGGAGGTAGAGCAGGACGGCTGCCATCCCTCGCCAGGGTCCGAGCAGCAGCCCTGCCAGCGCGATAGCCAGGGTCTGTAACGTGATGGGAACTCCACTCGTCCCGACGGGAATGGCAGGGACCAAGGTGAACGCCGCGATCACGCCAGCAAAGACGGCGACGATGGCGACGTCGCTCATCGGGGAACGGTTGGGCTCGACCACTGAGTGCCTCCTAGGCTGTTGATTGAACGTTATTCTAGGGGGCTCTCCTGTCGAGCTGACCCCCGTCCTACGGCAGCGCGGTGAGCCGCTCAGCGACGGGTTCGGGCCGGGTGACGGCACCGCTCCAGCACAAATTCGCCAGCGCCCAGGCTGCGTCGAGCTGGGACTCGACCGCATCGAGGTCGCCTGTCGTCACCACCGCCGTGTGATCGCGGACGTCCAACCGCACCGAGCCGCAGACGATCCCGTCGGCGCTGATGCTGGCGCGGCGTCGCGGCTCGAACAGGGAGGCCACCCCCCAGCCGATCGCCGTGGGACGCCCGTGCTGCGGCGCCTGGCAGAGGTCGAGGACGCCGTGAGCACCGGTGAACACCATGAAGGAGTCGATCCCTACCGCGTGAGCCCCCATGATGTCGGTATCGATCCGGTCACCCACGAAGACCGGGCGATTGCCGCCGGCGCGCCGCAGCGCCTCGGCCATCAGTGGTCGGTGAGGCTTCCCGATAATCTCCGGATCGTGGTTCACCGTGACGCCGACCGCAGCGACCATCGCTCCTGCGCCGGGAACCAGACCGCGGTCGGTCGGCCGGGTGGAGTCGGTATTGGTCGCCACCCACCGCGCACCGCGCTGCACAGCCAGTGCGGCCTCGTCCAGCCGCGGCCAGGTCATCGTCGGATCGTAGCCCTGCACCACGGCGACCGGGTTGTCGTCTGCGGA
>JBKEBV010000044.1:0-26054 GCA_047973315.1 Propioniciclava sp. | reverse complement strand
GGTCAACGAGGAGGACAAGCTCAAGCGCGAGATCCAGGGCGAGATCGCCCGCCTGAAGGCGGAGGAGAAGGCCCGTGAGGCAGCCGCAGCAAAGGCTGCGGCCAAGAAGAAGGCCGCAGCGGTGTCGTCGTCCTCCTCTTCCTCGTCGTCGGCGAAGTCGTCCAGTTCGTCGGGGTCGAAGAAGGTGTCCCGGTACGGGTTCATCCGGCCGATCAACGCCAGCCCGGGTTCGCCGTTCGGTCAGCGGTTCCACCCGATCCTCCACTACTGGCGGATGCACAACGGCAACGACTGGGGCGCCCGCACCGGGACGCCGATCTACGCTGCGCGGTCGGGCCGAGTCCTCAAGGCAGGTCCCAACGGCGGATTCGGCAACTTCGTGCTCATCGGCCACGGTAGCGTGATCGGCGGCAAGTACGTCACCACCGGATACGCCCATCAGTCGCGGATCGTCGTCCGCGTGGGCCAGCGGGTGAAACGCGGTCAGGTGATCGGCTACGTCGGGAGCACCGGTCTGTCGACCACGCCGCACCTCCACTTCGAGGTTCGCCTGGACGGGGTGCCGCGGAATCCGATGAACTACCTGCCGTGAGGCCTCTCCCGGCTCCGACTATGCTGTGCCCTCCGGGATCCTGTGAGAGGGGACGCTATGCCGAGACCCAACGGTCGGGTGCTCGTTGCCCAGAATCGAAAGGCGCGGCACGACTACCACATCGGTGATCGGGTCGAGGCCGGGATGGTGCTCACCGGCACCGAGGTGAAGTCGCTGCGTGCCGGTCGGGCCTCGTTGGCAGAGGGGTTCGCCACCGTTGATGACGGCGAGATCTGGCTGCGCAATGTCACCATTCCGGAGTACGCGTTCGGAACGCACACCAACCACCGGCCGACCCGTACGCGCAAACTTCTGCTGCACCGGCGCGAGATCGATCGCCTCGAGCGGGCGGTGGCGCACTCGGGTCGCACGCTGGTCCCCCTGGCGATCTACTTCAACGACGGCTACGCGAAGGTTGAACTCGCCGTTGCCACCGGCAAGAAGGACTGGGACAAACGGCAGGCGATCGCTGAGCGCGACGCCAATCGCGAGGCCCAACGTGAGTTGGGTGTCCGCAACAAGAGGGGACGCTGACGATGCGGCCACTCCGTTCCCGGATCGCCGCCGCCGTCGCGGCCGCGGTGATGGTGCTGCTGGGAGCCCTCGGTTGGGCCGCACCCGCCAGCGCCGATGACACCCTCGACCGCTATGACGTGAGTTACGTGGTGAACTCCGACGGATCGGTTGCTGTGTCGGAGACGGTGGTGCTGCGCTTCGGACCCGATTCCGGCCGGCACGGATACCAGCGCTTTCTGGTGACTCGGGAGCCCTACGACGACAATCAGGACATGGTCGTCGAGGTGTCCGACATCCGGGTGTCGAGTCCGGATCCGATCTCGACCCAGGTGCTGACGACCGAACTGGACGAATCGGACCGGGATCAACGGCTCCGGCTCCGGATCGGCAGCCCTGACGAGACGATCTCTGCTGACACCGCCACGTACGTCATCGAGTACACGATGCGCGGAGCGCTACGGTCGTCGCCGGGCTATCACGAGTTCTACTGGGACGTGATCGGCTCCGGGATGGACGCGATCGACACCTCGACGAGCACCGTCAGTGTGCCGGGCGGAGCCCAGAGCGTCACCTGCTACGCCGGGCCGGCCGGGTCCACCGATCCGTGCTCCCGTGAGCCGGTGGTCAATGACGGCATCGCGACCTTTCATCAGGAGGCACTGCTCAGCGGGGACCTGATGACGATCGGGGTGAAGATCGCCGAGGGCGCCGTCAGCGATGCTGAGCCGATTCTGGTGGAGCGGGGCGACGCCGCAGCCATTGCGGGCGTGCGAACCTCTCTGATCGCCGGCGGTGTGGGGGCGCTTGCGATCGGCGCTGGGGCCTTCTTCCTCGGCCGGGCCCGCGGCCGGGATGAGCGCTACGTCGGCGTTCCGCCGGGCACGGTGCCGGTTGCTGGCAGTCAGGCGACGGTCGCACCTGACAACCCGGATATTCAGGTACCGGTCGCGTTCTCACCTCCGAAGATCCCGCTGACGCATGCCGGCATCCTGCTGGATGGCCGCTTCAAGACCGAGCATCTGACTGCCGCCCTGGTGGGCCTGGCGACTGCGGGCGCGATCACCCTTGATGCGCGCCAGACCCCGACGGCGATCGTGCGGGACCCGCAGCAGGTTCCGGATCGCCCCTCAGAACTGCTGTACCGAGCGCTGTTCCCCGCCGGAATGACGGCGACACCGTTGCAGGGCGCCGGCGGTCTGCTCCCCGCCGCGAAGGCGCTGAGGGCCGATGCGCGGGCGACGGCCCGCAGCCACTGGTTCAAGCACTTGGCCGTCGGCTCCGCGTCGGCCGGTCGTCTGCTCACCCAAGTGCTGGGGCTGGGGGTGTTCTCGGTGGTGGCGCTCCGGACGACGGGTATCGCTTCCACCGGCGGGTCGTTGCTGTGGTTCGCTGTTCCGATCGTCGCAGCCCTCACCCTCGGTGCCTGGTATGTCGCCCATCGGGGCCGCCGGGGGCAGCGCAACGGGGTCGGCCGGGCCTGGACCGATCAGGTGGAGGGCTTCCGGACCTACATCGCCACGGCCGAGGCCGAGCAGCTCAGGTTCGAGGAGGGTGAGGACATCTACTCCAAGTACCTGCCCTGGGCGGTGCTCTTCGGCCTCGCCGACCGGTGGACGACCGTGTGCGAACAGGCCGTCGCTGCGGGACGGCTCACCGAACCGGACAGCTCATGGTACGGCGGGACGACTTGGGACACCGCCTGGGTGCTCCACAGTCTCCACTCCTTCGACCGGGCGGTGCCCACGGCTGCGGTGTCGCCCGACACGGGATCCTCCGGAACCGGTTTCGGAGGCGGAAGCTCCTTCTCCGGCGGTGGCGGGTTCTCCGGCGGTGGCGGCGGAGGAGGCGGCGGCAGCAGTTGGTGAGCCGCCGCTCCGGGCTCAGGCGACGCCGACGAGGTCGCAGACGAAGACGAGGGTCTCGTGGGGTCTGATCGCTCCGCCAGCGCCGCGCGCTCCGTAGCCCAGATGCGGCGGAATGGTGATCCGCCGACGGCCGCCGACCTTCATGCCGACGATCCCAGTATCCCAACCGGCGATGACCTGGCCAGCGCCCAACCCGAAGACGAGCGGTTCGCCGCGGTCGTAGCTGTTGTCGAACTGGCCCCCGTCGGACCAGGCGACGCCCACGTAGTCGACAGCGACCCGCTTTCCGGCAACGGCCTCGGGGCCGGTTCCCTCGACAAGGTCCTCGCAGACCAGGTCGGTGGGCGGCTTGGATGCGGGAATGATGACCTCAGGTTTTTCCATGCGGCCCACTGTAGGGGTGGGGCAGGGGTATCGCCCGATGGTGCGGGCGAGGTGGGACGCCAGACTTGACCCATGAGAGCCATGGATCGCCACTCGTCCCTGCGGGTTTCGGATGCTGATCGCCACCGAGCGACGGAAGTGCTCCAGGTCGCCTACGCCGACGGACGTATGGACGAGCAAGAACTCGATCAACGGCTCTCGTCCGCGCTGCAGGCTCACACCAGGGGTGAGCTGAGCGTGAGTCTCAGCGGTCTACCGGCCCGGGTCGGTCCGGTATCGCCGCCAGCGCCGACGGGCAACCCGCATGCGTCGGTGGCCGGTGGCCTCGCCCATCTCTCCGCCTTCGTCCTGTGGGTGTTCGGGCCGCTGATGGTCTATGCGGCCTCCCCGCAGGGGAGCGCGGCGCGGCGGCACGCTGCCGAGGCTTTCAACTTCCAGGTCATCGCCGTTCCGCTCTTTGTCGTCCTGACGGTGATCGGCGAGGCCGTCCTCCCAGCGCTGATCGGCCCGATCGCCGCGGTGCTCTGGATCGGGTGGTTCCTTCTGACGATCATCGGCAGTGCGCGGGCTTTCGCCGGACAGCCATGGACCAACCCGGTGCAGCGGATCATCGTGTGGCGGCCGCTCGATCCCGGGAGCCGCTGAACTCCGCGCGCTGCGCGCGGGCGCTATGCTGGGCAGGACCGGTCACGGCCGGACAACTCAACAGGGGGTGACTGGTTTCGACTCGGGACGGTAGTCCCAGGAGAAGCGGGCCGAGGATCCCGGGACATCTCGTTAACGACTCCGGGAAATCACAAGTGCCGATTCCAAGCGCACTGACTTCGCTCTCGCTGCCTGAGCAGTGACCGAAGGGTCAGCCCGGATGTAGCCTTCCGTCCGGTTCCTGGCCTCATGCAGGAGGCTTGCTGGTCTGACGACGCCGTGGCGTCTGACCGGGACTTCACCACGGCTGAGCCCGTCCGCAACATGCTGGCGTGAGTGCGGGGGCCGAGAAAAACGACGTCACCAGCTGCGCCCGGAGAAGTCCTGGTTCGCCTTTCGAGGACGCGGGTTCAATTCCCGCCACCTCCACCCCTGGCCAAGGGGGAAGTGTCGAGCACCGACACTTCCCCCTTCTTTGCGCCTCGGCAAGGCGGCGAGCACGCCAGAGCACCCCGCCGCCGCGGGCCGTCCGACTATGACCGATCTCCTCCTCGCGGACCTCTCCGAGTCGGCAGGCGCGCTCCTGCTGTTCGGGCACGGCGGCATCGTCGATGGTGTGGCTGATCCGAGCACACCGGCATGAGCGAGGCGCTCAGGTTCGCGGTGGTCACCGGCGACGGCTTTCGGCGCCGCTCATGGCAGGATGTTCGTCGTGGATGAGGATCCCGACGCTGCACTCGCTCCCGGGACGCTGCTCGTCGCCGGGGTGCTCCTCAGCGACGGCGTCTTCGACGGCACCGTCGTTGTCGTGATCGACGCCGACGAGTCCGGGGCCCTGGGGGTCATCCTCAACCAGTTCAGCGAGTTCGATCTCGCCGATGCGCTGCCCGGCTGGGAACCGATGGCGAGCTTCCCGCATCGGCTCCATCACGGGGGGCCGGTCTCGCCCGAGGGTGCAATCTGCCTGGCGGCGCCCGTCGACGAGCAGGAGGATCCTCCTGGGTGGCGCCGCCTGTTCGGGCAGGTCGGGCTCCTCCACCTGCAGACGCCCCTGGAACTGGTGGACGGCGCCTTCCGGGGTCTGCGGATCTTTGCAGGCTACGCTGGCTGGGGTCAGGGTCAGCTGGAGGCCGAGATCGCCCGAAAATACTGGCATGTGGTGCCGGCAACGTTCGGCGACGTGTTCGACCCGGATCCGGAGACGCTCTGGCGCCGGGTGCTGGCGCGCCAAGGTGGCGAACTAGGCTGGCTGTCGACGTGGACGTCGACGCCGGAGTTGAACTGAGGGGGCACGGGCCAGTGGACACCGAACGCGATGGCACCAGCACCATCCTGGTGGTCGATGACGACGCCGCCCTGGCAGAGATGCTCCAGATGGTGCTCCAAGCGGCCGGTTTCGAGGCACACTGGGTCGCCCATGGCGACCTGGTCCTGCGGGAGTTCCGCCGCCTCCAGCCCGGGCTCGTGCTGCTCGATGTCATGCTTCCCGGACGAGACGGGGTTGATGTCTGCCGTGACCTGCGCGCCGAATCCGACGTCCCCATCGTCATGCTCACCGCGCGCTCGGACACGGTTGACGTGGTCAACGGACTGGAGGCCGGCGCCGACGACTATGTGGTGAAACCGTTCAAGACCCAGGAGCTGCTGGCGCGGGTGAAGACGCGGCTGCGGCGCTCGGCGACCACCGAGAACGAGCCGGTGATTCTCACCATCGGTGACGTCGCGATCGACGTCGAGGCCCACACCGTCCACCGAGGCGACGAGGCCATCGGGCTGACGCCGCTGGAGTTCGACCTGCTGCTGGCGTTGGCGCGCAAGCCTCGCCAGGCCTTCACCCGCGAACTGCTGCTGCAGGAGGTGTGGGGTTACCGTCACCCGGGCGACACCCGGCTGGTCAACGTCCACGTGCAGCGACTCCGCAGCAAGATCGAGAGGGATCCCGAACATCCGGAGGTCATTCTCACCGTCCGCGGCGTCGGCTATCGGGCGGGCTCGACGACGCCATGAGCCGGCTGGCGCAGGTCCTGGGCCCGCGGCGACTCTGGGCCCGGTCCCTGTCGGTCCGGGTTGTCACCACGAGCGTCGCAGCCTCCCTGATCGTTCTCGCCGTTAGCGGGTGGCTGCTGGTCAGCCAGTCGACTCGCGGGATCCTGGAGACCAAGACCGACCAGTCGGTCTCCGAGGCGTCCGGCGTGATCGAGGGCATGCAGGCTTCTCTGCGCGATGTCGATCTCACCACCGCGACGATCAACGAGCGGCTGACCGTGCTGGCCCGCGACGCTGCGAGCCGGGGAAACGTCGGGCAGCAGTATGAGGTGGTGATCTCGGGACCAGTGTCGGATATCGCCTCGGCCGGGGTCGACGTCGCCAGCGTGCCCGACAGCATCCGCAGCGCCGTCGCGACTGGGGGGCAGAACCTCTACACCACGCCGTCGCTGATCCAGTTCACCGACGGTCGTGCACCGCAGGCGGGCCTGGTGGTGGCCGGGAATCTCTTCGCGCCGGGCAGCGGGGGCTACCCGGTGTTCTTCCTGTTCGGCATGGACCAGGAGGAGAAGACCCTTGACGTGGTCCAGCGCTCCGCGCTGCTCGCGTCGGCGGCCTTCCTGCCGCTGATGACCGGAATCATGTATCTCATCTCGCTGCAGGCGTTGCGTCCCATCCGGGCGGCGCGAGAGGCCTCCGAACGCATCGCGGCCGGCGATCTGGCCGAACGGATGGAGGTCCGGGGCAGTGACGATCTCGCCGGCTTGGGCCGGTCCATGAACCACATGGCCGAGGAACTCGGTCACCGGCTCGACGAGCTGGAGGATCTCTCCCGGGTGCAGCGCCAGTTCGTCTCCGACGTCTCCCACGAACTGAGAACGCCGTTGACCACCATCAGGATGGCCGTCGAGGTCCTCCACGAGAGCAGGGACCAGCTCGAGCCGGTACCGCGCCGATCAGCCGAACTGCTCCGCGGAGAGACTGACCGGTTCGATGCGCTGCTCTCCGACCTGCTGGAGATCTCCCGCTTCGACGCCGGCGCCGCCGAACTCCAACTGGAGGACGTTGACCTCATCGACCTTGTCGTCGGCGAGATCGCGGCGCACCAGTCGCTGGCGGAGGCGTACCGCACCACCGTCGTCCTCACCCATGACGAGGAGGCGCTGTGCCAGATCGACCCCCGCCGGATCCGGCGGGTCGTCAGCAACCTGTTGAGCAATGCGATCGAGCACGGAGAGGGCCGTGACGTGTCGGTCCAGGTACGGTCGGCCAGCACTGCGGTCGCGGTGGCGGTCCGGGACCTCGGCGTCGGTTTCCCCGCCGAGCAACGGCACAAGGTCTTCGCCCGATTCTGGCGCGCGGACCCGTCACGTCAGCGGACCGTCGGTGGTTCGGGCCTCGGGCTGTCCATCGCCTTGGAGGACGCTCAGCTGCACGGGGGGTGGCTCAACGCCTGGGGCCGACCCGGTCGCGGCGCCCAGTTCCGCCTGACCCTGCCCCGCAAACCCGGGATCCCGTTGTCGGACTCGCCGATCCCGATCACGCCGGAGGGACCCCGATGAGTCCCCTTGCCCGGCTCTGGACCGCCCTCATCTGCCTGGCTGTGGTGGCCGGGTGCGCATCTGTTCCGACCACCGGCCCGGTCGAGCAGGTCTCCGCCGAACCGGGACGGATCAACCCGGGGGTGGAGATCGCTCCGGCACCGCCGGCCGAGGACGCGTCCCGGGCCGACGTGGTCGAAGGCTTCCTCCACGCCATGGCTTCCTGGCAACCCGATTACCGGGTCGCGCGGACGTATCTGACCCCCGCGGCCGACACCGACTGGGATCCGGCCTCCGGCGTGCGGATCTTTGCCGAGGGCAATGCTGTCGCCGTCACGCAGACCGGCGCCCACCTGTCGGCACCGTTGGTCGGCGCGCTCGACAGCGCCGGAACGTATCGGCAGTCGACTGGCACCCTCGACCATGATTTCGGTCTGGTGGAGGACGAGAGCGGACAGTGGCGCATCTCCCGCCCACCGCCGGGGATCATCATCTCCGAGTACCTGTTCTCGAGCGCCTTCGACCAGGTCGAGGTGTATTTCACCGCAGCCGGGGGTGATTGGCTGGTGCCCGACACGCGCTACTTCCCGCGGGGAGGGGTCGCTCTCGCCGACGCCGTCAGCGCGGTGGTCCACCAGGAGGCCGGCTGGTTGTCGCCGGGCGTCGACCTGTCTTTCCGTCTGGAGGGTCCGGTCTCAACCACCGTCGACGCCGACGGGGTGGCCACCGTCGCCCTCGCCGGTGGGGGCGAGGATCTGCCTGAGGAGGCGCGCGTCGCCCTGACCAGCCGGCTGGTGTGGACTCTGCGCCAGTTCAGCCATGTCACGGGGGTCCGGGTCGGCTGGGAGGAGGAGCCCTGGTGGACCATTCCCGGGTACGGCCAGACCGTGCCGCTGAGTGCTTTCGCCGAGGTCAATCCCGCCGACCCGTCGACGAGCCGACAGTTGTACGGCATCGTGTCCGGGCGCCTCGCCCGTCTGGTGGAGGGCAGCGGTGGGGTGGAGACGATCGCCTCCGCTGACGGGATCGAGGGTGCCGACTATGCGGCCGTACGCCCTGACGCCCTCCAGGCGGCCGCGGTCACCGAGGGACGCACCCGGCTGGTCGAAGGACCCATGGCCCAACCGGGTTCGACCACAGTGGCCACCGCCATCGCCTTCCGTCGGCCCCAGTACTCCCGGCAGGGCGAGCTCTGGGTCGTCGACGACCGCGGACAGCTCACGCTCGTCGCGCCGGGAGAGGATCCCCAGCCGGTGGAGGTTGATCTGCTCGGCGACCGGAAGATCGTGGCGTTCCG
Source organism: Propioniciclava sp. (assembly GCA_047973315.1). Taxonomy (GTDB): domain Bacteria; phylum Actinomycetota; class Actinomycetes; order Propionibacteriales; family Propionibacteriaceae; genus Propioniciclava. The sequence goes on along the minus strand of JBKEBV010000044.1, from coordinate 17,228 downwards.
GCTCTCGCCCGACGGTGCCCGAGCCGCGCTCATCGTCGAGGAACCGGGTGGCAGCACCGAGGTCGGGGTCGCCGTCGTCGCCAGATCGGGAGGAACTGCTCGTCTGGAGGGGCTGCACACCCTCTCGGTCAGCGATTCCGCCGTCTCGCACCGCTCGGTCATCGACCTGGGCTGGCGAACCCCGGGGGGGCTGCTCGTGCTGGTCTCCGACGGCGTGAGCGACACCGTGATCTCCCTGCCCCAGGACGGGTCCGTGCTGACCCCGATCGGGCCGATCGCCGACGCTAGGCTGGTCGAACTCGCCGTCGCCCCGGGCGTACCGGCGTGGCTGCGGACCGCGGACGGGCAGTTGGTGCGCTACGTCGCCGACTTCCGGTGGTCAACCCAGGAGGCATCGGTGGCCAGTATCTTCTATCCGGGCTGACGGCTGTCGGTCCTGGGTGACGGGAGGTGCCCAACCTGTCGGCGTGCGGGTTCCCCTCTGGTTCGATGCCGGCGCGTCCTGGTTGTTCGGCGTCGCCTGCCCCACCTGCGCCGCCCCGACCTGGAGCGTGTGCGACATGTGCAGGGCCGTGCTCGCCGACCCCTCTCCCCGGAGAGTGCCCGGTGACGTCCGGGTGGTCGCGGCGCAGGAGTACGCCGGCGTCTGGCGGCAGGCGGTGATCGCGGTCAAGGAGCGGTCGGCGCGCTCACTGGTGAAACCGCTGGGCGAGGCGCTGGCGGTTGCCGTGGCTGAGCTGGTGGCCGGAACGACGCACGTCGGTGGCCCGCTGCAGTTGGTTCCGATGCCGTCGGCACCGTCGGCGGTCCGCGCCCGGGGTCTGGACAGCACCCTGATGATCACCCGCCGGGTTGCGGCGGTGCTGACCGAGGAGAGGTGGGTCGTCACGGTGGCGCCCCGGCTGAGACACGTTCGCCGGGTACGCGACCAGTCCGGACTCTCCGGGAACCAGCGGCGGGCGAACCTCGCCGGGGCGCTGTCGGCGAGCCGGCTTGCCGGGCCCACGGTGGTGATCGACGATCTCGTCACCACTGGCGCAAGCGTCCAGGAGGCGGTCCGGGCGCTGTCGGCCGGAGGAGCCAACATGATCGGTGCCGCCACCCTCTGCGCGGTGGGGACAGCGAACCGGGCCGGGTGAGGAAATACTCCCCACCCGGCCCGGTTCGCGTTCTCAGGCGATGTCTGTCACACCGCGGCGGTGCCGACCTCCCCGGTCCGCACGCGCACCACCGACTCGACCGGGGTGACCCACACCTTGCCGTCGCCGACCTGACCGGTGCGGGCGGAGTTGGCGATGATCGCGACGATCGACTCGGCCTCGCTGTCGTCACACAGGACTTCGAGCTTGACCTTCAGGATGAAGTCGATGGTCAGCGTCTCGCCACGATAAACCTCCTTGTGGCCGAGCTGGCGGGCGTATCCGGACGCCTCGGAGATGGTCATGCCCTTGACGCCGTACTTGACGAGGGACTTCTGGACTGCTTCCAGCACATCGGGCTGGAGGATGGCGGTGACGAGCTTCACGTCAGTTCTCCTTGGTGGACGAAGCGGTCTCGGGCAGGTCGCTCTCCTCGAGCAGTAGCGTGTGCTTCACGCCGGTCCCCAGCGCCGAGTAGTAGACGGGACTGAGGTCGTAGCCCACTTCGGAGTGCTCCCCGAGGTCGATACCGGCCAGTTCCTCAGCGCGGGTGATCCGGAACCCGATCGTCTTGTGGATGATCATGCCCAGGATCCACGTGACAACGAAGGAGTAGACCATGACGCCGATGGCTCCCACGAACTGGCGCCACAGCTGATCGGCGCCGCCGCCATAGAACAGACCGGCAACGCCGGCTGGGCTCGCCGGGGAGGCGAACAGGCCGATGGCGAGGGTGCCGACCAGGCCGCCGACGAGGTGGACACCGACCACATCAAGCGAGTCATCGTAGTTCAGCACGTTCTTCAGGCTGACGGCGAAGGCGCAGATGACCCCGGCGAGCGCGCCGATGGCGATCGCACCCAACGGACTCACCGAACCGGCTGCGGGCGTCACCGCCACCAGGCCGGCCACGATGCCCGATGCGGCACCCAGCGAGGTGGCGTGACCGTACCGGAAGGTCTCCACCAGCAGCCAGGCGCACACGGAGGCGGCGGTGGCGGCGAGCGTGTTGACCCAGGCGACCGAGGCCGCATTGTCGGCGGCGACGGCCGAGCCGGCGTTGAAGCCGAACCATCCGAACCACAGCAGGCCGGCACCGAGCATGACCATCGTCATGTTGTGCGGACGCATCGGCCGCTTGCCGAACTCGAGCCGCGGCCCGATGACCAGCACGAGGGCGAGTGCGGCGGCGCCGGCATTGATGTGGATCGCGGTGCCACCGGCGAAGTCGATGGCTGCCACCGTGTTCGCGATCCAGCCGCCGACGACGTCGCCGTCGTCGAAGGCGAAGACCCAGTGGGCTGCCGGGAAGTAGACCAGCGTCGACCACAGGATGGTGAACACCACCCAGCCCTTGAAGGTGGCTCGGTCGGCGATGGCGCCGGAGATCAGCGCCACGGCGATGATGGCGAAGCAAGCCTGGAAGCCGACGAAGGCCATCGCCGGAAGGCTGTCGCCGGTGTCGGCCATCAGCCCCTCAAGGCCGAGGTATTCCAGCGGGTTGCCCAGGATACCGGCCCCACCGAGGGAGTTGCCGAAGGCCATCGAGTAGCCGTAGAGCACCCACAGCACGCCGACGATGCCCATGGAGACGAAGCTCATCATCATCATGTTGAGGACGCCCTTGGCACGGACCATGCCGCCGTAGAACAACGCCAGGCCAGGGGTCATCAGCAGCACGAGCGCTGCACTGGTGAGGATCCAGGCGGTATCGCCGGAGTTGATTTCGTAGATCATGGCGCCCATGCTCACCCAGCCGTGTTTCCGGAAGGTCATCGTTCGGTTCCGGCCCGGTTAGGGCAGTGTTGCGGCTGCGTTACACGCGCGGGGTGCGCTAGGTTGGCGTCATGGCGCCACGGCCAGTATTCCCGGTTCCGGGGCTGGTTCGCGGGTGCCACTTTTTGTCCCCACGACGCAGGAGGGTGTTTACATGGATGTCATCGTGACCGGCCGCCGTTGCACGATCTCGGACGACTTCCGGGAGAAGGTGACTGAGCGACTCAGCACCGTCGAGCGTTTTCGGGACCGCGTCCAACGCGTTGACGTGCAGGTGACCGCGACGCCCCATCGGCAACCTGATCAGGCCACCCAGGTGGAGATCACCCTGCACAGCCGCGGCCCCGTCGTCCGTGCGGTCGCCTCAGCCGACGACAAGGCGATGGCCTTCGAGCACGCGCTCGACCGGCTCAAGTCGCAGCTGCGCCGCGCCGCTGACCGACGCAAGGTCCACCGGGGTCTGCGGGTCTCGGCCACGTTGGATGCGGCGCTGGTCGGCCCCTCACCCACCACAGTGGCCGAGGCGACCGAGACTGAGGCCGGCGAGCCGGTCCAGCGGATTGCGGGGCTTGAGATCACCGGCGACGGTCCGCTGGTGGTGCGGGAAAAGATCTTTGACGCCGCGCCCTTGACCCTCGCGCAGGCGCTGGACGAGATGGAACTCGTCGGCCACGACTTTTTCCTCTATGTCGATGCCGAGACTCACGCCCCCAGCGTGGTCTACCGGCGGAAGGCCTACGACTACGGCGTGATTCACCTCAATCTTCCTCAGTGAGGATTCCCACCCTCGCTGCGCGGCGCCGGGACTGGCGACCGGATCGAGATCGCCGCCCCTGCGCCGCAACGCCTGCCCTGCGGCCTGCTCGGAGCAGGCCGCGCATCGGGGTGGCGTCAGCAGTGAGGTTGGGATCTGACCGGTAGCATGACTGCTCGTGGGACTTTTCGACAGACTGATGCACGTCGGCGAAGGCCGTCAACTCAAGCGACTGGCTGCCATCGCTGATCAGGTCAACCTCATCGAGCCTGACTTCCAGGCCATGGACGATGAGGAGCTGCGGGGACAGACGCAGGAGTTCCGCGAACGTCTGGACGGGGGCGAGGACCTCGATTCGTTGCTGCCCGAAGCGTTCGCGGTGGTGCGTGAGGCGTCGGTCCGGGTGCTCGGCAAACGGCACTTCGACGTGCAGATCATGGGCGGAGCGGCGCTCCACCAGGGCAACATCGCCGAGATGAAGACCGGCGAGGGCAAGACATTGGTCGCCACCCTCCCCAGCTACCTGAATGCGCTCAGTGGCAAGGGCGTCCACGTCGTCACGGTCAACGACTACTTGGCGCAGTACCAGTCCGAGCAGATGGGTCGGATCCATCATTTCCTCGGCCTGGAAACCGGCGTGATCCTGCAGAGCATGACCCCGGCTCAGCGGCGCGAGGCCTATGCCGCCGACATCACCTACGGGACGAACAACGAGTTTGGCTTCGACTTTCTCCGCGACAACATGGCGCTGTCGCTGGGCGACTGCGTCCAGCGGGGCCATCACTTCGCCATCGTCGACGAGGTTGACTCGATCCTCGTCGACGAGGCCCGCACCCCGCTGATCATCTCCGGTCCGGCCGAGGATAACCACCGGTGGTACCCGGTGTTCTCCCGGCTGGTGAAGCGGATGATCCGCGACACCCACTATGAGGTCGACGAGAAGAAGAAGACGGTTTCGGTCCTGGAGCCGGGCATCGAGATGGTCGAGGACAGCCTCGGGATCGAGAACCTGTACGAGTCGGCCAACACGCCGTTGATCAGCTACCTCAACAATGCGGTGCGCGCCAAGGAACTGTTCAAGCGCGACAAGGACTACATGGTCACCGGGGACGGCGAGGTGCTCATCGTCGATGAGTTCACCGGCCGGACGCTGGCCGGGCGCCGCTACAGCGAGGGGCTGCACCAGGCGTTGGAGGCCAAGGAGGGCGTCAAGATCCGCGAGGAGTTCCAGACGCTGGCCACGATCACCCTCCAGAACTACTTCCGCATGTACGACAAGCTCTCCGGGATGACCGGTACCGCCAAGACGGAGGAGAGCGAGTTCCAGAAGATCTACGGGCTCGGCGTGCTGCCGATCGCCACCAACAAGCCCATGATCCGTGAGGACCAGGCCGATCTCATCTATCGCACCGAGGACGCCAAGTTCGACGCTGTCGTCGCTGATGTCCTCAAGCGTCACCAGGCCGGACAGCCGGTGCTGCTGGGCACCGCATCGGTGGCCAAATCCGAGGCGCTGAGCCAGCGCCTGGTCAAAGTGGGGGTGCCGCACGAGGTGCTCAACGCGAAGAACCATGCCCGGGAGGCCGCGATCGTGGCCCTGGCCGGGCGCAAGGGCGCGGTCACGGTCGCCACCAACATGGCCGGTCGTGGCACCGACATCATCCTGGGAGGAAACCCCGACTTTCTCGCCGACGCCGCCGTCCGGGGCAAGGGGATCGATCCCAAGGAGGACTCCGAAGCCTACGAGGCCGCCTGGACCGAGGTGTACCCGGCCATTGAGACCGAGGCCGATGCCGAGCACGATGAGGTCGTCGAGCTGGGCGGCCTGTACGTGGTCGGCTCGGAGCGCCACGAGTCGCGCCGGATCGACAACCAGCTTCGCGGCCGGTCGGGTCGTCAGGGCGATCCGGGGGAGTCACGCTTCTACCTGTCGCTGCAGGACGACCTGATGCGGCTGTTCAAGGCCGACCTGATCGAACGGGTCCTGCTGACACTCAACGTTCCCGATGATGTGCCGATCGAGAACCGGATGGTCACCAACTCCGTGGCGAACGCTCAGGAGATGGTGGAGAGCCAGAACTTCGAGATGCGTAAGAACGTCCTCAAGTACGACGATGTGATGAACCGTCAGCGGCACACCATCTACGGTGATCGGCGGAAGGTGCTGGAGGGCGCCGATGTTGACCTCCAGCTCCGGGCCGCCATGGAGCGCTTCGTCTCCCAGGTGGTGCGGGAGCACACTGAAGGCTTCGCCGAGGACTGGGATCTCGAGGCGTTGTGGACCAGGTTGCGGACCCTCTATCCGGTGGGGCTTGATCGCGCCGAGTACGCCGACGCCGATGTGACCCCCGATGAGCTCGTCGAGGATTTCGTCGAGGATGCGACGGCCGCTTATGACCGCCGCGAGGAGGACCTCACCCCCGAGGTGCTGCGTGAGGTGGAACGCCGGGTGGTGCTGACCGTGCTGGACCGCAAGTGGCGCGAGCACCTCTACGAGATGGACTACCTGCGCGAGGGCATCGGTCTGCGGGCGATGGCCCAGCGCGATCCGCTGGTGGAGTATCAGCGCGAGGGCGGTGACATGTTCAACGCCATGATGGACGCCTTCATGGAAGAGGCGATCGGCTTCGTGTTCAACCTTGAGGTCACCACCAACCGTCCGGCGGTCGGGGTGGTCACCGACGAGAACGGGGCACCGGTCGATGTAGCGGCGAAGGGGTTGGAGCAGCCGCTCGACGAGAGTCGGGTCACCTATTCGGCGCCCGACGAGGGTGGGCAGGCGGTCCGCACACCGGGGGGATCGTCGGCCCGTGGAAAGGGTGCGGCGGCCAAGCCCGCTCGGCGGGCCGCGACCGCCGAGCGTCCCGGCTCTGCTGACGCGCCGAGGAAGCGGGCGAACCTGGGTCCCAACCAACGGTGCTTCTGCGGTTCAGGGAAGAAGTTCAAGAATTGCCACGGACGTGACGCCTGACCGAGGCCGATTCCAGGGCCACGCACCCCCAGCGGTCCGCGGCTGACACCAGGCGGATCGCGAAGGCGTGGCTCCTGCTGCGATCGGTCACGCGTAGCGATGCCTCGACGACGCGTGGACGAACCGGCTGCAGATGCAGGGATGCCAACCGCAGCCTGGCTCCGGTGTGGGTCCGGATCAGTGCAGCCAGATCATCGGTGAGCCGGGGGTGGACATGCGCGCTGAGTTGCACGATCGGCCGCAGCCCGCTGATCACCTCGACCAGCGCGATGACGAGGGCCCGCACCTGCCGGCGATCCTCGACAGCCACCGGGTCGGTACCTCGGGCACGGAGCGGTTGCGCCTGGTGGCAGGGGAGTGCGGGTTGGCACCACGGCCGAGGGGGCGATATCGGCATGACCGCCACCGCCGGAGGGCGCGAGACGGGGGCTGGCAGGCAACGGTCGACGAGCATGGGACCGAGTGTGCTCCCGGCGGCCGGAGCGCCGCGAGGAATCAGCACCCCGGCTGTGCACAGGGAGCGCGACACCGACGGGCAGAATCTCGGGAAGGCCTCGCCACGCGATCCACGGGCGATTTTCGCGGCATCGGCGTCGAAATGGTGGCAGTCTTGGGCCATGAGCGATGACGTCGATGCCTTGGGATCCTGGGACTCCACCGACGACCAGGATTCCCACGTGGAGCAATGGCAGGCAGATGACACGCTGGTTGATCGTGGGGTCGATGACGTCCTCGACGAGGGCTACATCGCTCCGGACCAGTGGTCGGTGGCCGAGGGGTTCGGCAATACTCCCGCAGAGATGAAACAGGGCGAGACCCTGGAGATGCGGGTCAAACAGGAACTACCCGAGGATAAGGGCCCCGACGAGACACCATGGAATCCCGACGGAGAGTCCCGCGAGGTCGGGAAGGCCCGGTCCGGGCGTCTGGTGGACGCTCGCGGTGGCCATGCCGGTGTCGACAACGAGGGCGAGTCGGTCGCTTTTTCCGTGGGCATCGACGGTGGAGCTGCCTCCGCGGAGGAGGCAGCCGTGCACGTGATCGATGCCGCCGATGACGATGACGACGACTGACGTCCGGCGCCGTACCATGGGCAGGCCGGTCCACCGAATGAGGAGCCTGTCCTGACCACCGCACACCGCCTGTTCGTCGTTCCACCGTCCCTTCCCATGGTTCAGATCCTCGGACCGCAGGACGAATTCCTCCGGCTCCTGGAGGACCTTCTGGATGCCGAGCTCCACGTGCGGGGCAACGAGGTCACGCTGATTGGAGGACCGGCTGAGGTCGCGCGGGCCGCTGAGGTCCTGACCGAGTTGGTCACCATCCTCCGGACCGGGCAGGGGCTGACCGGCGACGCGGTCGAACGGGTGGCGAGGATGACCGCAGATCCGGAGCATCCTCCGGCCTCGGCTGTGCTGACCCAGGACATCCTCTCCTCGCGCGGGCGCACCATTCGGCCCAAAACCCTCAACCAGCAGCGCTACGTCGATGCGATCGACCGGCACACCATCGTCTTCGGGATCGGACCAGCTGGAACTGGCAAGACCTATCTCGCGATGGCCAAGGCGGTGCAGGCCCTGCAGGCCAAGGAGGTCAACCGGATCATTCTCACCCGCCCCGCCATCGAGGCCGGTGAGAGGCTCGGCTTCCTGCCCGGCACCCTGAGCGACAAGATCGATCCCTATCTGCGTCCGCTCTATGACGCGCTCCACGACATGATCGATCCAGACTCGGTGCCCCGGCTGCTCACGGCCGGCACGATCGAGGTGGCACCGCTGGCGTACATGCGAGGCCGCACGCTCAACGACGCGTTCATTATCCTCGACGAGGCGCAGAACACCTCGATGGAGCAGATGAAGATGTTCCTCACCCGGCTCGGATTCAACTCCACGATGGTGGTCACCGGCGACGTCACCCAGGTCGACCTTCCCACGGGCACCTCTTCGGGCCTACGTCAGGTCGAGTCGGTGCTGGACGGGGTGGAGGATGTCGGTTTCTGCACGTTGACCTCCCGCGATGTTGTCCGTCACCGACTGGTCGGCAGGATCGTGGCAGCCTACGACCGCTACGAATCGGCACACGCCACCAGGAGGAACCCACGGTCATGATCGATCTGAACAACGAATCGGGTGTCGAGGTCGACCAGGTGCGCCTGGTGCGGCTGGCCACCTTCGTGCTGGATCAGCTCCGGATCCATCCCCAGGCCGAGCTGTCGATCGTGCTGGTCGATGAGGCGACCATGGCCGACTATCACCTCAGGTTCATGGACCTTCCCGGCCCGACGGACGTGTTGAGTTTCCCGATGGACGAACTGCGTCCCCCCCGCGCCGAGGAGGAACCTCCGCTGGGGATGCTCGGTGACATCGTGCTCTGCCCGACGGTGACCGCTGCCCAGGCCGCGGAGAACAGCCGCACCCCTGAGGCCGAGGCCGACTACCTCCTCGTTCACGGTCTGCTCCATCTGTTGGGCCACGACCATGCCGAAGCTGAGGAGAGGCGGATCATGTTCGGCCTCAACGACCGCCTGATTGCTGCCTGGGACGCCGCCCGTTCCTAGCTCTCCGTCGACCCCCCAAGGGCCATCAGTGCCGTGACCTCATCGGGGGTGGGAGCGTAGGCGCCATCATGGCTCACCGTGATCGCCGCCGTGGACGTCGCCCGGCGCACCGCGGAGGCGACGTCGGCCCAGGACGCGGTCCGGAGACGTTCGCGGGCCTCTACCGAGCCGAGCAGTCCGGCATCCAGCAGCCCGCCGAGGAGGCCCGCCATGAACGAGTCCCCAGCCCCGACCGTGTCGTTGACGGCGGACGCGAGTGGGGGGACGTGCGCGGGTTCGGTGGCGCCGGGAACCAGGCTGAGTGAGCCCGCCGCGCCCAGCGTGATCACCACCAGTGCCGGCCCGCGGGCGGCCCAGGCCGCCATCACCTGTTCGACCGGGACCGCCGGGTAGAGCCAGGCCACGTCGTCGTCGGACGCCTTCACCACGTCGGCCAGGGAGATCAACGCCTCCATCCGGACGCGCACTTGTTCGGCGGTCCCCATCAGCGAGGGCCGGGCATTGGGATCATAGGAGATCGTTGCGGTGTCCCGGGACGCCGCGACGGCAGCAGCAATCGCCTCCCCACCCGGGTCGAGCACGGCCCCGAGGCTGCCGGTGTGAATGTGGGTCGCGCCCCGCAGGTCGGTCAGTGGAGCGATGCCCGGGTCGAGGTCGAAGGTGTAGGACGCATTCTTGTCGGCGTCGATGTGGGCGTGCGCCACCGTCGTGAACGAGGCCCCGTCCGACCCCGGGAGGATCCCGGCACCCGCTGCCGCGACGGTCTGCTCGATCCGCGCGCCGCGAGCGTCCCGACCCCACCACGACCCGAGTACGGTCCGATGGCCGAGGCGCGCCAACCCGACGGCGACATTCATCGGGCTGCCGCCGACATGCTCGGTGACGGTTCCGCGGGTGCGGACCGCGTCGACGAGGGACTCTCCGAGGACCAGGCTGTGGCGTGACATGGGTATCTCTCCTGATGGCCTCGACGGTGAGGTGCGGCCGTGCGGATGGATGGCTGTGCTGCGGTAGCATAGCGGGGTCGCCGAACCGAAGGACGAGCTGCCCTGTCTCAGACCGAATGGATCCTGCTCGGGGTCGCCTGTGCCAGCGTTGTGGTCGCAGGTTTCCTCGTCGCTGTTCAATCTGCCCTCGCCTCCTTCTCCAAGTCGCGGGCGCAGGCCCACCTCGACGCCGGAGCCCGGGGTGCTGGGCGGCTTTATCAGATGACCGAGGACCCCTCCCCCTCGCTGAACGCCCTGCTGCTGGCCAGCGTGGTCCTTGAGGTCCTCGCCACCGTCTGCGCCACCGTGATCGCTGCCGGGCACACCCAGACCCTGGGGGCCTGGTTGGTCTGGGCGGTGATTCCCATGACCTTGGTCTCGTTCGTCGTGCTGGGGGTGGGGGCCCGCACCCTGGGACGCCAGCACGCCGACGGGCTCGCGCTGCGCACCACCGGACTGGTGAGTCTGATCACCACGGTCGTCGGTCCGGTGGCCCACCTGCTCATCATCATCGGCAATGCGATCACGCCGGGGCGCGGATTCGTCGACGGCCCGTTCACCTCGGAGGCCGAGTTGCGGGAGTTGGTGGACATCGCCGAGGCTTCGGACCTCATCGAGGCTGGTGAGCGCAAGATGATCCACCAGGTCTTCGAGCTGGGGGACACCATCGTCAAGGAGGTCATGGTCCCGCGCACCGAGATGGTGTGGATCGAAGCCGGCAAGACCTTGCGGCAGGGTCTGTCGTTGGCGCTGCGGTCAGGATTCAGCCGCATTCCTGTCATCGGCGATGACGTCGACGACGTCCGGGGAATCCTCTACCTCAAGGACGTCATCCGGCGGAGTTACGACAATCCGAAGGCCGAGTCGAGCGAGCGCGTCGAGTCGTTGATGCGCCCGCCCACCTTCTGCCCCGACTCCAAACCTGTGGACACGCTACTGCAGGAGATGCAGCTGCACCGCAGCCACGTCGTCATCGTCGTCGACGAGTTCGGCGGGACGGCCGGGCTGGCGACCATCGAGGACATCCTCGAGGAGATCGTGGGAGAGATCGTCGACGAGTTCGACACCGAGATTCCGCCAGCGGTGCAGTTGACCGACGGTAGATTCCGGGTCAACTCCCGGCTGCCGGTCGATGAACTGGGTGATCTGTTCGGGCTTCGTCTGGATGACGACGACGTCGATACCGTGCTCGGTCTGATGGCCAAACAGCTCAACAAGGTCCCCATCCCCGGCTCGGTCGTGGAATGGGAGGGCATCGAACTCGTCGCCGAGCGCGGAGCGGGCCGACGCCACTCCATCCAGACGGTGGTGGCGAGTCTGATTGAGGCCGACCCTCCCGCCGACCAGGGGGTCGACGCGGCCGCAGGGCTCGCCGCCCAGAGCGCCACGTCCGCCAGCAAGGCAATCGTCGTCGGCGACGATCTCGGTGCGGACCGGTGAGCGCCTCGGCCGCGGCGGGCCACCGTTCGGGCTTCGCCTGTTTCGTGGGGCGCCCGAACGCCGGCAAGTCGACGCTGACGAATGCGATCGTGGGGGAGAAGATCGCGATCACCTCCTCCAAACCGCAGACGACCCGGCGGATCATCCGCGGGATCCTCACCCGCGACAGCGCCCAACTCGTGCTGGTCGACACCCCCGGCCTCCACCGCCCCCGGACGCTCCTGGGCCAACGACTGAACGATCTGGTTCACGACACCTGGGCCGAGGTGGACGTCATCGGCGTCTGTCTGCCGGCCAATCAGCGCATCGGACCGGGTGATGAGTATCTTGTCGGTCAGATTGCGGCGTTGCCCCGCCGGCCGAAACTGGTGGCGGTGGCCACCAAGACCGACCTGGTGAGCCCGGCCAGGCTGGCCCAGCATCTGATGAGGATCGCCTCGCTCGAGGAACGGTTGGAGATCCGTTGGGAGTCGGTCGTCCCGGTTTCGGCGCTCGCCGACGACCAGGTGGACGTGCTCGTCGACGAGATCGTCGGGCTCCTTCCCGAGGGCCCGGCGCTCTACCCGGATGCGGAGATCACCGACGAACCGACCGAGACCCGGGTCGCCGAGCTGATCCGGGAGGCCGCGCTCGAAGGGGTCACCGACGAATTGCCGCACTCGATCGCGGTCGAGATCGACGAGATGCGGCCCCGCGCCGACCGGCCCGACCATCAGCCGCTGATGGACATCTGGGCCTCCATCATCGTGGAGCGCCCCAGCCAGAAGGGCATCATCATCGGTCATCGTGGTCAGCGGCTGAAGCAGGTCGGACATGATGCCCGGATGCAGATCCGCGATCTGCTCGGCATGCCGGTCCACCTGATGATCCACGTCAAGGTCCTCGGCGACTGGCAGCGGGACCCCAAGCACCTCAACCGTCTCGGTTTCTGACGTGGCGCGCGACCAGCACAACGGGTCGCAGGTGCGACCGACACCGTGGGACCGGGTGTGGCGCACGTCGGCGGCCTCGGCACTGCGTCAGGGGACGCGACGGGTGCGGGGTTCCTTCCGCCCGGTTCTCACCTCGGCCGTGGCGGCCTCGCTCGCCTGGTTGATCGCGGAATGGTTCGGCCATGACACGCCGATCTTCGCCCCCATCGCCGCCTGGATCTGCCTGGGCTTCAAGGTCGATCGGGTCCCGCGGCGGGTCGCCGAGTTGGGTGTGGGTGCGACGGTCGGCGTCCTGATCGGTGAGCTCGCTTCCCATGTGCTGGCCACCGGCTGGTGGCAGATCGGTCTGGTCCTCCTGGTCAGCGCGCTGTTCGGCCGTTTCATCGATCGCGGCGAGATGACGGTGATGCAGGCCGGGGTCAACGGGATTGTCATCATGGGGATGTCCTGGTGGAATGCTCAGCTGGGCGGAGTGCAGGGCCGGTGGGTGGAGGCGCTCATCGGGGCGGGGATCGCCTTCATCATCGCGGTCCTGCTGCCCCGTCACCCGACCAGCCGACCGCGGCGCTACGCCGGGGTGACCCTCGATGCGCTGGCCGACATGCTCGACCACCTCGGGAAGGGTCTACAGACCGGTGATATCGAGCGGCTCCGCGAGGTGAAGGCCGAGCGCCGTACCCTGATCGAGGTCGCCACCGACTGGGAGCAGTCCTTGTCAACGGCCCGCGAGGTCGTCGCCTTGAACCCCAGCCTGTGGCGCGACCGCACCGAGGTTGAGGAACTGAGCCGGATCTTCCGGCTGCTGCGTCGCAACCGGCGGGTGGTGCTGTTGCTGGAACGGCAGGCGCTGGGGATGGCCGAGGAGAGCGGCGCCCAACCCGCGGTCGGCGCGCTGGTCAGCGATGCCGGCCGCGCCTGTCATGCGCTCGCCGGATCGGTGCGAAGCCTCAGCCAGCCGGTCCACGCGCGGGAGATCCTGGAGGAGACGGCTGCCGCGGCGGCTCCGAGCCGGGTCCGGTCGGGGGACTGGCGAACGGTCGCGCTGATGGCGGTGGTCAGGTCCTTGGTGGTCGACCTGCTCCAGGTGAGCGGCCTCTCGCGTGAGCAGGCACGGGCCGCGTTGGCGGACTCGCTCGGGGCCGAGCATGGCGAGGGGGAACTGGGTGCGGAGGACAGCGACGACTCGGCCTCAGACCTGTGGGGATGACCGGCATTCGGCGTCGGAGGGTGTACCATCACCGGCATGGCATGGGCGCACCTGCTTCTTGGTCGCCGCAGCGAGGCCTAGACCTTCCGCAGGTGTTCACCGGCGGTGGGTGATCCTCAGGCTTCCTCGTTGCGGTGTTTTCGCCTGCCTGGCCCTTCATCCGAGACTTGTGAGGAAGCACGCCCATGACCACGACAACCACCACGACGTTCGGCACCGTTCCCCAGCAGGGACGCCCCGTCCAGCAGCCGAGCCCGATGCCGTTCTCCCGGTACACCCCTTTCCAGCCGGTGGCGGTGCCCGACAGGACCTGGCCTGATCAACGCATCACCCACGCTCCCCGGTGGCTGTCCACCGACCTGCGCGACGGCAATCAGGCGCTGATCGACCCGATGACCGCCTCGCGCAAGATGAAGATGTTCGACCTGCTGGTCGCCCTGGGGTACAAGGAGATCGAGATCGGTTTCCCGTCCGCATCGCAGACCGACTTCGACTTCGTGCGCAGGCTGATCGTGGAGGACCACATCCCCGACGATGTTCAGATCTCGGTCCTGACCCAGGCACGTGAGGACCTGATCGCGCGGACCGCTGAATCCCTGGTCGGAGCCCGGCGGGCGAATATTCACCTCTACAACGCGACCGCGGAACTGTTCCGACGTGTGGTCTTCGGCATCGACCGCGACGAGTGCGTGGCGATGGCGACCCGGGGCACGGCGATGGTGATGAAGTACGCCGAGCAGTACCTGGGGGACGTCGAGTTCGGCTACCAGTACAGCCCGGAGATCTTCACTCAGACGCCCACCGATTTCGCTGTCGAGGTGTGCAACCGCGTCGCCGAGGTATGGCAACCGTCCGACGGGCGAGAGATCATCTTCAATCTGCCGGCGACGGTGGAGATGAGCACCCCCAACACGTATGCCGACCAGATCGAGTACTTCTGCCGCCACATCGACCACCGCGACGCGGTCTGCGTCTCGCTGCATCCTCACAACGACCGGGGCACCGCTGTCGCGGCAACGGAGTTGGGGCTGATGGCCGGGGCTGACCGGGTGGAGGGATGCCTGTTCGGCCACGGGGAACGGACCGGCAATGTCGACCTGGTGACCCTGGCGATGAACCTGTTCAGCCAGGGCGTGGACCCTGAGGTCGACATCAGCGATATCGACGAGATCCGACGCACGGTGGAGTACTGCACCAACATCAGCGTCCATCCCCGGCATCCTTACGCCGGCGATCTGGTCTACACCGCGTTCTCCGGATCACATCAGGACGCCATCAAGAAGGGACTGGAGGCGCTGGAACGTCGGGCCGGCGAGGAGCAGGTCGGCCTGCACGAGGTGGCCTGGGAGGCGCCTTACCTGCCGGTCGATCCCCACGACGTGGGCCGGACCTACGAGGCCGTCATCCGGGTCAACAGCCAGTCCGGCAAGGGCGGGATGGCCTACATCATGAAGAACGACCATCACATGGACCTGCCCCGGCGGCTACAGATCGAGTTCAGTCGGGTGGTCCAGGCGCGCACCGACGCCGAGGGAGGCGAGGTCGCCCCGCAGCGGATGTGGGAGCTGTTCGAGGGCGAGTACCTGAGCCCGGCCGGACCGGTGGAACTGCTCCAATACCGGTCCGCCTCCGAGGGCGGGGTGTACACCGTGGACGCGGTCGTCCGGGTGGACGGGCAGGAGAAGCAGGTGGGGGGGGAAGGCAACGGCCCGTTGTCGGCATTCGTCGACGCTCTGAGCATGGCCGGTCACTCGATCCGGGTTCTCGACTACTCCGAGCATGCGCTGAGCAGTGGGGGCGACGCCCTCGCCGCCGCCTACGTCGAGTGTGAGGTGGGTCACGGTGACGACACCCAGGTGCTGTGGGGTGTGGGACGTCACACCTCGATCGTCACCGCGTCGATGAGGGCCGTGCTCAGCGCGGTGAACCGGACCTTCCTGGAGTGATCGTGGGCATTTCCCTCAAAGGCACCAGCAAATTTCTCAGCTACGTCCTTCGTCACAAACCGGAGGCGATCGGGCTCACTCTTGACCCCGAGGGATGGGCCGACGTCGAAGAGCTAATGGCAAAAGCTGATATCCCGCTCAATCTCGACATCCTGAGCGAAGTGGTCGCCACCAGCGAGAAGAAGCGGTTCGCATTTTCTCCTGACGGCCTGTCCATCCGAGCCAATCAAGGGCACTCCATCGCGGTCAATCTCGGGCTTGAGCCGCTTGAGCCACCAGAGCTTCTCTATCACGGGACCGCAACCCGGTTCCTCGAGAGGATCCAAGGGCAGGGGCTGCTCCCGCAGAGCCGCCAATACGTGCATTTGTCGGCGGATCGGGAAACGGCAGTCAAGGTCGGGCAAAGGCACGGAAAGCCTGTCGTTCTCACGGTTTCCGCACTCGCGCTGCATCAGAAAGGCCACCCGTTCTTCAAAGCCCAAAATGGCGTCTGGCTCACGGCTGAGGTGCCCTCCGAGGCTCTTGTGGTTCGATGACTCTGGTGGTTGGGAGCCATTCCCGCAGTTCGCGCGAAGGATGGCCGGGTCCCGTGCCGGGGCACAGGAGCATGCAGCCGAGACGTCACCGCGTCTGCTGATACCGTGCATCGGCACGGGATCCGCCGACCTTACCCAGAACACACCCGACACCGCTCGGTACCACCCGTCCTGGCCGCGACAGGCCACTAGACTGCGGCGGGACACAACGACGAAGGAAGGTCACCCCGATGCCCGAACTGACCCCGGATCTGCAGCACGAGTTCGACATCGTGGTCCGCCGGAACCCCGGAGAAGCGGAGTTCCATCAGGCCGTCCGCGAGGTGCTCGAGAGCCTGGGGCCGGTGATGCAACGGCGGCCGGAATATCTCGACGCCGGGATCATCTCCCGGGTGTGTGAGCCGAACCGCCAGATCATCTTCAAGGTGAACTGGGTCGACGACAACAACCGGGTGCAGACCAACCGCGGTTTCCGGGTGCAGTTCAACTCCTCCTTGGGCCCCTACAAGGGCGGGTTGCGGTTCCATCCGAGCGTCTACCTGGGGATCATCAAGTTCCTCGGCTTCGAGCAGATCTTCAAGAACGCTCTCACCGGTCTTCCGATCGGTGGCGGCAAGGGTGGCGCTGATTTCGATCCCAAGGGCAAGTCGGACATGGAGATCATGCGCTTCTGCCAGTCGTTCATGACCGAACTGTCCGGCTTCATCGGCCACGACATGGATGTTCCCGCCGGTGATATCGGTGTCGGCTCGCGGGAGATCGGCTACCTGTTCGGCCAGTACAAGAAGCTCACCGGCCGCTACGAGTCGGGTGTCATCACCGGCAAGGGCCTCACTTGGGGTGGTTCCCGGGCCCGCACCGAGGCGACCGGCTACGGCACGGTGTTCTTCGCCGACGAGATGCTCAAGCTGAGCGGCGACTCCTTCGACGGGAAGAAGGTCGTCGTGTCCGGGTCGGGCAATGTCGCCATCTATGGACTTGAGA
>JBKEBV010000043.1:0-32778 GCA_047973315.1 Propioniciclava sp. | reverse complement strand
GCACCCGCTACGCCCAGGACCGGCTGAGCTCGCTGCCCGGGGTGGATCTCGGCGACACCGCGCTCCACCTGCGCGAGTTCACCGTTGACGTCAGCCGGACCGGACTGACCCCGGCCGAGCTCGTGACGCGCCTGCGCCCGGCCGGCTTCGCCCCCGGCATCGCTCTCGACGAGCACCGGTTGCTGGTGTGTGTCACCGACACCACGACCGCAGCCGACATTGACGCCTTGGTCAACGCGCTCGCCGCCGCGCTGACCGCTGACCCGAAGGGAGGGCGGGCATGAGCCTGCCGATCGCACCCAAGCCACCGTTGCGCCGATTCCATCAGGCGCGCTGGGATGAACCCGTCCTGTTCGAGCTGAGCGCACCCGGGGAACGCGGTGTCATCCCCAGTCAGGTCGAGCCGGAGGTGCGGGAGGCCGTCGGCGATGTTGTCGCCGCCCTCCCCGACAGCCTGCGCCGGCGGTCGGCGCCGGCGCTGCCGGAACTCGGCCAGATGCGCGTGGTCAAGCACTACCTGCGCCTCTCGCAGGAGAACCTGGGCGCCGACCTCAACGTTGACATCGGGCAGGGGACCTGCACGATGAAGTACTCCCCCAAGGTGAACGACGACTTCGCCGATCACCCGGGTCTGCGCCAGCTCCATCCGCTTCAGGACCCTGCTGACGCGCAGGGAATCCTGGCGATCACCCATGCCACCGGGCGGATGCTGGCCGAGATCTCGGGCATGGATGAGGTGGTGCTGCACACCCAGGGCGGTTCGGCGGCCATCTGGGCCAATGTCGCCATGATCCGCGCCTACTTCGCCCACCGGGGGGAGGCCGAGCAGCGCACCGAGGTCATCACCACGATCTTCAGTCACCCGTCCAATGCCGCGGCGGCGAAGGCGGCCGGCTACGACGTCATCACCATCTACCCCGATGCCGACGGATACCCCGACATCGAGGCGTTGAAGAGCGCCCTGTCCCCGCGGACGGCGGCGATCATGGTGACCAATCCGGAGGACACCGGGATCTACAACCCGCGGATCGCCGAGTGGGTCGACCTGGCCCACGGGGTGGGGGCGCTGGCGTCCTACGACCAGGCCAATGCGAACGGCATCCTCGGCATCACCCGGGCGCGCGATGCCGGTTTCGACGTGTGCCACTTCAACCTGCACAAGACCTTCGGGACGCCGCACGGCTCCGGGGGCCCGGGGGCGGGTGCGAACGGTGTCGCCGCGCATCTGGTGCCCTTCCTTCCGGCGCCGCTGGTGGTGCAGAACCAGGACGGCACGTTCGGGTTCGACGAGGATCGTCCGCTCTCGATCGGCAAGGTGGCGCCGTTCTACGGTGTGGCCCCCAATATCGTCCGCGCCTACGCCTGGATCCGGGCGCTGGGCGCTGAGGGGCTCCGGGCGGTCGCCGAGACAGCCGTCCTCAACAACAACTATCTGCTGGCGAAGGTTCTCCAGATTCCGGGCGCCTCGGCTCCTTACGCCCGGGGGCGCCGTCGCATCGAGCAGGTGCGCTACTCCTGGCAGGACCTCTTCGCCGAGACCGGGATCAGCTCGGAGGAGATCGGTGTGCGGGCCTCCGACTACGGGATGCACTACTGGACGAGTCACCATCCCTACGTGGTGCCGCAGCCGTTCACCCTCGAGCCGACCGAGTCGTACTCGATGGCCGAGCTCGACGAGTATGCGGCAGTGCTGGCCGAGGTGGCGCGCGAGGCTCGCGAGGATCCGGAGACGGTCAGATCAGCACCGCACCGGCAGAGCGTGCACCACACCCATCACCATGATCTCGACGACCCGGCCCGCTGGGCGCCCAGCTGGCGGGTCTACCAGCGCACCTACGGGAAGGGATGACCTCGCGACCCGGCTCGCCTGACGCCCACCGGCCGGCCGACCGCACGGTGGGCCTGATCATCAACCCTGTCGCCGGGTTGGGCGGCCCGGCGGGCCTGAAGGGCAGCGACGGTGCGGCGACCCAACGCCAGGCCCTGGCTCGTGGTGCTGAACCGCGGGCCGAGGAGCGCGCCCGACGGATGCTGCGGGCCCTGGCGGGCGCGGCACCGGATGCGGTCGTCCTGACCGTGCCGGGTCGCTTGGGAGCCGAGGCGGTGAGCACGTCGGGGCTGCGGTTCCGGGTGCTGCCGGTGCCCCGCCGTTCGGGTGCCGGCACCGCCCCGGAGGACACCACCGCCGAGGACACCACGGCCGCCGTCGGTGCCCTGGTGGCCGCAGGCGCGGGTCTGATCCTCTATGTCGGGGGCGACGGGACCGCACGGGATGTGGCGGCAGCGGATCCGGCCGGAGCGCTCGTCCTGGGCGTGCCGGCCGGGGTGAAGATGTACTCGTCGGCGTTCGCGGTGTCCCCCGAGGCA
The DNA here is from genome assembly GCA_047973315.1 of Propioniciclava sp. GTDB lineage: Bacteria > Actinomycetota > Actinomycetes > Propionibacteriales > Propionibacteriaceae > Propioniciclava. Next base: position 30,411 of record JBKEBV010000043.1, on the reverse strand, counting down.
GCCGGGTCCCTGGCCAGCCGGTGGCTCGCCGGTGCGACCGGGGTCCGCGAAGCTGAGGTTCTCGACATCGACGAGGACGCGCTCCGTCGGGGACAGGCGGTCCCGGAACTCTACGGACTGGTCCGGATTCCCGAGGCGGCTGGCCGGACCCAGGCCCGGAAGGCGGTGACCGCCACCGGTGAGGCCGCAGCCGTCGCCGCCGCTGTGGCCGGAGCCGTGCGGCTGTTCGAACCCGGCGTGCGCTATCTGCTGGGACCCGGCCAGACGACCGCTGCCCTCGGGCGTCGACTCGGGCTCGATGTCTCCGCACTGGGAGTCGACGTCATCCTCGACGGTGACCTTGTGCTCCGCGACGCCGACGCCGCCGCTCTGGTCGAGGAGGTGCGTCGGGGCCCGTCCCGGGTGGTGGTGACCGTGATCGGCGGCCAGGGTTTCCTGCTCGGTCGCGGGAATCAGCAGCTGTCGCCAGCAGTGATCCGGGCCACCGGGCCCGCGTCGCTGGTCGTCGTGGCCACCGAGGAGAAGCTTCTCGGTCTGCACGGCCGCCCCCTCCTGGTCGACACCGGCGATCCAGCCCTGGACCGGGAGCTCGCCGGACACGTGCGCGTGATCACCGGTCCGGGCCGGGCCGCCATCTATCCGGTGGCACCGGCGCACGAACAATGACCACACACCACGAGGAGAAGAACATGAGGTTGACAGCAAGGACAGCGATCGTCACCGGCGGCGGCGGCGGGATCGGCCGCGCGACGGCGCTGGCGTTCGCCGCAGAGGGCGCGCGCGTCGTGGTCGTCGACATCGACGCCGGGGCTGCGGAACGGACCGCGGAGGAGATCCGGTCGACGCCCGGGAGCCAGGCGCTCGCCGTGGCGGCCGATGTGTCCAGCGAGGACGACATCGCGCGCGTGGTGGAGGCAGCCGTCACGTCCTTCGGCGGGGTGGATGTGGTCTTCAACAATGCCGGAATCATCCGCCGGACGACGGTCGAGGAGATGTCGGTGGATGACTGGGACCGGGTCTTCGCGGTCAATGTCCGCTCGATCTTCCTCATGTGCAAGGCGGTCGTCCCGGTGATGGCTGCCGCCGGTGGGGGATCGATCATCAACACCGGTTCGGGCTGGGGGCTCAAAGGCGGCGGTCGCGCGATCTCCTACTGCGCGTCCAAGGGCGCTGTGGTCAACATGACCCGAGCGCTGGCGATCGACCACGGGCCCCAGGGGATCCGGGTGAACTCGGTGAACCCCGGCGATGTCAACACCGACATGCTCCGCAACGAGGCCAGCCAGTTGCAGCAGGAGCCCGGCGCCTTCCTCGCCGAGGCTGCCGACCGGCCGCTCGGTCGGATGGGTGAGCCGTCCGAGATCGCCGCGGCCGTGGTCTGGTTGGCCAGCGACGACTCGAGCTACGTCACCGGATCGGCGCTCAGCGTCGACGGCGGCGGCAACGCATAACGGGGTTCCACGTCGTGGACGGGGTCGGTGGCGTCCCCTAGGATCCTCCCCGTGACCGACCCCTGGTCCATCCCTCAGGTGGAAGCCGCCGCCCCCGATGCGCAGGTCCGTACCGCTGGGCGGAAGCTGGCCCGACCCCAACCCTGGGGTGACGTGGGCATCAGCGGATCGCTGCTGTGGGGCTCCTGTCAGGGGAGTGGGAAGAACCCCTACCAGGTGAGCATCGACATCACCGGACCCCGTTACCGGTGCTCGTGTCCCTCCCGGAAGTTCCCGTGCAAACACGCGGTGGCGCTGCTGTTCCTCTGGGCTGAGGGGCACGTCTCGCCGGCGGGGTTGGCGGACTTCGCCGCCGAATGGGCGGCAAGATCCGTGCAGGCACCACCAAAGCCTGAGGCCGAGCTCACCGAGGAGGAGAAGGCGCAACGCGCCGCCGACGCGGCGAAGCGTCTCGCCGCCCGCGAGGCGCGGGTCAACGACGGCCTGGCCGAACTCGACCGGTTCCTGGTCGACCACATCGATCAGGGCCTCGCCACCGCCAGCACCCACCGCCTGACCCGCTTCACCGAGATGGCCGCCCGCATGGTCGACCAGCAGGCGCCCGGGGTCGCCGGATGGTTGCGGGAACTGGCGAGCCAGGGCGACCGCGAGCCGGACTGGCCGGAGCGCCTCACCGACCAGCTCGGCCTGATGCGGCTGCTGATCCGCGGCTGGCAACGACAGGATGAGCTCCCTGAGGGGTTGCGTGAGACCGTCCGGAACCGGATCGGCTTCACGCAGCGGACCGAGGACGTTCTTGCCGGCCCGGGCGTCGCCGACGACTGGGCCGTCATCGGCATGAGCGACTCCGAGTCCGACCAGGTGTCCACCCGCCGCGTCTGGCTGTGGGGCCAGAGGACCGGCCGTCCCGCCCTGGTGCTCTTCTTCGCCGCCGGGGGTGCGGCCGTCCAGAGCACCATGTATCCGGGAACCTCGGTTGCGGCGACGCTGCATTTCTATCCGGGATCGCCCGCGCTTCGCGCCGTCGTCGGCGAGCGCGGTGAGGACCGCAGCCTCGACGGTTGGGTCCCCGAGACTCCAGCCACCATCGAGCAGGCGCGCGCCGCGTGGCACGCTGCGCTGCGCGGCGACCCGTGGCTCGACCGGTGGCCCGTGCTGGTGACCGGACGCCTGATGCTGGCCACCACCGGAGCACTCGCGCTGGCCGATGCGACCGGCGCGGTCCCCGTGATCGGGCCCCGCAGCGCGGCGCTCACCCTGCTCGCCGCCTCCGGGGGTGGACCTGCGGTCCTGGCGGGCGAGATCGGCGAAGCCGGTTTTCTCCCCACCCTGCTGTGCGGGGACACTGCGGTGGTCCCCACCAGTTGGGAGACGGTGTGAGTACCCAGCACGCCGATCTCGTGGCCGCAGCCACCATCGGCACCCGCACCCGCCGGTTCACCACCGCCGCCCTTGCCTCACCCGTCGCCGAGGCCGGTGGCGGATCCGACGGTGCCGAGGCCCTGCTCGACGCGGCCGCGGCGTACGCCGTCGTCCGCCGTTCCCGGATCCCGACACCGGAGCAGCTGCGCGCGGTCGACCTCCCCGCCGACGACCGACCCTTGGTCGGTGCCGCCTTCGCGTCCCTGCTGCGGGCGATGATCGGTGGATCGACCGAACAGAAGTCCCTGCTGGCTGAGGCGCTCACCGCGTTCGTGTCCCGGGGGGGTGGCACCCGCGTCGCGCTCCCGCCAAGCCTGGTGATCGGGCTGCTGGAGACCCAGTCGCGGCCCGGGACCGGCGAGGTCCGGCAGGCGCTGGTCGCTGCCCTCGGCGAGCGTGACCGGGCGGTCGCTGCGCTCAACCCGGAATGGGAGCGACGCCTCGCCGATATCGCGGTCACCCCGACCTCCGCGGCGGCGGACGTGGGCCAGTGGACGTCGGGAACCCACGCCCAACGGCTCGCCCTGCTCCGTGCCCTGCGCCGCGACGACCCCGCCCGGGCCCGCACCCTGCTCGCCGACGGGACCTGGGTCAAGGAACCGGCCGGACGCCGTGTCGAACTCCTCGAAACCGTGGCCCAGGGCATCACCGCAGCGGACCAGGAGTTCCTGACCGCGGCGATGCAGGACCGGGCCGCGTCGGTCCGACGGGTGGCAGCCGATCTGCTCGGTAGGATCCCTGGTTCCCCGGTGGTCACGCTCGCCGAGGAGACCGCGCTGGCCCACCTGAGAGTCACGCTGCCCGAGCGGCGGCCCGGCGGCCTTGTCGGACGGCTGCTGGGCGGCGCCCATGGTGAGCACCGGGTCGTGCTGGAGGCGCGTGGGGTGGCTGCCGACCCGGCCCTCGCCGAGGCCGGACTCGACGCCCGCACCAATCGGGAACGACTGGCCGCCGTTCTCGGTGCCGTCCCGCCGGACCGGTGGCCGACGCTGGTCGGCGCGACGGCCGTGGACCTGGCGACCGCCGTCACCACGGTCGATGGCGTCGCCGACTTCCTCAGCGATGCCTGGGCCGCAGCCGCCAGCCGATGGCGTCACGCCGACCTGGCGCTGCAGCTCCTCAACGACCGGGAGCTCGTTGTGGACGGCATCGAGACCTTCGTCGAGGACGACCGGCTCGAGGCGGCCCTCGCAGCCCTGCTCCCGGAGATGAGCGGCACGGTGGCCCCGCTGCTGCACCGCCTTCCCCGACGGCTGTCGAGGGGTACCGCCGAGATCCTGTGCGACCTCCTCCCGGTGTGGCGAGGCAAGCGAATGGAGTCCGGCCTGGCCGCCGACCTGATCGCGCACGGTGCCCCGCTGAGCTCGGCCACCGCGCTGGCCGAACGGATCACCGCCGTGGCCGAGGGAGCGGAGAATCCCCGGTCGCTGGTGAACGCAGCCGGGCTGCTTCGTCTCCGGGGCGCCCTGCACGACGCCCTCAACGCCTGTCCCGAACTCACCCAGGAAGAGACACTATGACCGACACCGCCGCCGTGCCTGCGAACGTCGAACCTGTCCTGCTCCGGCCCCACGCCGAGCAGCAGTTCGCTGCCGAACTCGTCGCGCTCGCCAGCGCGGATGACCGGCCGCGCCCGGCACAGTGGAAGCTCTCGCCATGGGCGGTGGTCACCTACTTGATGGGCGGGACGGTCACCGTCGACAACGAGGAGGTGGTGATCACCCCGAAGTATGTCGGGAACCGGCGACTCATCGAGATCGCTGTCGCGACATTGGCGACCGATCGGGCGCTGCTGCTCCTCGGGGTGCCGGGTACCGCCAAGTCTTGGGTGTCGGAACACCTGGCCGCTGCCATCGCCGGTGACTCGACTCTGCTGGTCCAGGGCACGGCCGGAACGGCCGAGGAGGCCGTCCGGTACGGCTGGAACTACGCGCGGCTGCTCGCCGAGGGGCCCTCGCCGGCCGCGCTGGTGCCCTCCCCGGTCATGGTCGCGATGGAGCGCGGCTCACTGGCCCGGGTCGAGGAACTCACCCGCGTCCCGTCCGATGTGCAGGATGCCCTGATCACCGTACTGAGCGAGAAGACCCTCCCCGTCCCGGAGCTCACCACCGAGGTGCAGGCCCGCCAGGGATTCAACATCATCGCCACCGCCAACGACCGCGATCGGGGTGTCAACGACCTCTCCAGCGCGCTGCGTCGTCGGTTCAACACCGTCGTGCTGCCGCTGCCCTCCAGCCACGACGAGGAGGTCACCATCGTCACCCGGCGGGTCAGCGACCTGGGCCGGGCGCTCGACCTGCCCGAGACGCCGGGCGCGCTGGAGGAGATCAGGCGCGTCGTCACCGTTTTCCGGGAACTCCGCTCCGGCCGGACCGATGACGGGCGGACCCAGGTGAAGGTCCCCTCAGGGACCCTGTCGACGGCCGAGGCGATCTCGGTGATCACCCATGGGATGGCGCTGGCGACCCACTTCGGTGACGGCCACCTCACCGCCGCCGATGTTGCCGCCGGGATCACCGGCGCGGTCGTGAAGGACCCGGTCAGTGACACCGTCGTCTGGCACGAGTACCTGGAGGCTGTCGTGCGCGACCGCACCGAGTGGAACGACTTCTACCGTGCCTGCCGGGAGGTCACTTCGTGACCTCGACGGTCACCGATCCGCCCGCGACCGAGGCGCCCGCCCGGCCGCCGGTCCGGGTGTTCGGCATCCGTCACCACGGGCCCGGAACCGCCCGCGCGTTGGTGCGGGCCTTGGAGGAGTACGCCCCTGACTGTGTGCTGGTGGAGGGTCCCGCCGATGCCGACGACCTGCTCGGCTTCATCCCGGCCGGTCCCCTCCGCACCCGTCTGGTCCGGAGGGAACCGAACGATGACGACGGTGAGCCTCCCGTGATCGAGGAGGTGCTCGACCTGGATCCGCCGGTGGCGCTGCTGGCCCATGAGGTGGCCGAGCCCGCCCGGGCGAGCTTCTGGCCGTTCGCAACCTTCTCCCCGGAGTGGCAGGCGCTCGTCTGGGCCCGGGCCCACGGCGTCGAGGCGCGGTTCATGGACCTGCCCAGCTCCCTCACCCTGCGCCTCCGCGCCGAGTCGGACGCCCCGGACGCCGCGGAGCCGACTGGTGAGGACCCCGACGTCGAGGATCTGGGTGTCGAGAGCGCCGACAGCGCTGACGCCGGTGACGACCCCGCCGAGGAGGAGGCGGACGATCCGGGACTGGTACGGACCGATCCGCTGGCTCTGCTCGCCGCCGCGGCCGGCTATGACGATCCCGAGGCCTGGTGGGAGGACGTCATGGAGATGCGCCTGCAGGGCGCGGACCCCTTCGACGTGATCGGTGAGGCGATGGCGGCGCTGCGCGAAGCTGCCCCCCCGACCGATGAGGAGACCCTCATCCGTGAGGCGCACATGCGCAAGGTGCTGCGCGCGGCCCGCAAGGCCGGCCACGATCGGATCGCGGTGGTCTGCGGGGCCTTCCACGTGCCGGCGCTGTCGGGCAGGCTGCCAGCCATCAGTGCCGACAATGCGCTGCTGCGCGGGCTCGGCAAGGTCAAGACGCAGCTGACCTGGGTGCCGTGGACCCACCAGCGGCTCTCCTTCGCGTCCGGCTACGGAGCCGGGGTGGTCTCGCCCGGCTGGTACCACCATCTGTTCGCCACCGAGGCCGACCCGGTGGTGCGCTGGTTGACGCGGGTGGCCGGGGTGCTGCGCGCCGAGGACCTCCCGGTCAGCTCGGCGCACATCATCGAGGCGACCCGGCTCGCCGAAACGCTGGCCACCCTGCGGGGTCGGCCCATGCCGGGCCTTCCCGAACTGAACGAGGCCACCTGGTCGGTGCTGTGCGAGGGGAGCGAGGTCATCCTCGACCTCGTCCTGCGCGAGGTGGTCGTCGGGCAGCGTCTGGGGCGGGTCCCCGACGGCGTCCCGACCGTGCCACTGGAGGCCGACCTGCGCGCCACCGCTAAGCGGTTGCGGCTCCCGCTGACCGCCACCCAGAAGACGCTCACCCTCGATCTCCGCAAGCCCAACGACTTGGCGCGCTCCCGGCTCTTCCATCGGCTGAGCATCCTGCAGGTGCCCTGGGCGGTCCCAGCGAGCGCCTCGACGACCGGGACCTTCAAGGAGGCCTGGGTCATCGAGTGGCGGCCCGAGCTGGCGGTTGCGGTCATCGATGCCGCCAGCTACGGAACCACCTGCGCCGCAGCCGCCGGAGCAGCCCTCCGGGCGACGGCAGAGAGCCTCAGCGAGCTGACGGCGGCCGTCGAACAGGCGCTGGTGGCCGACCTGCCCGAGGCACTGCCGGAGCTGCTGGCGTCCCTGGACGACCGCGCTGCCCACGAGGCCGACCTGGCCCAATTGCTGCTGGCCGTGCCCCCGTTGGCGCGCACCCAGCGGTACGGCGACGTCCGCCGGACCGATACCGACCGGCTGGCCCACATCGCCGAGTCGATCCTCGCCCGCGCCTGTGCCGGGCTCCCGTCGGCGTGCGGCGGGCTCGCCGATGAGCCGGCCCGGGTTCTCCGCGGTGCTGTCGACGCCGTCCAAGAGGTGATCGCGCTGCTGCCGGAGCAGTCCCAACACGGGTGGGTGGAGACGCTGGCGGCGGTCATCGACCGGCGTGACGTCCCCGGCACCATCGCCGGACGGCTGGTGCGACTGCTCTTCGACAGCGGTGCCCTGACCCTGGAGGACACGCTGGCTTACCTGTCCCGGACGCTGTCGGTCGGCACCGAACCGGTGCTGGCCGCCGCTTGGATCGAGGCCTTCCTGGCGGGCAGTCCCCTGCTGCTGGTCCACCATCCCGCACTGCTGCGGATCTTCGACGCCTGGGTGAGCGCCATCGGCGATGAAGCGTTCGTCGATGTGCTGCCGATGGTGCGGCGTGCCTTCGGCGCCTGGACGCGCGGCGATCGGCAGCGGGTCGCAGCCAAGGTCGCCAACCTCGATGCCGTCCAGGAGGCGGAGGCCGATGCGGAGGACTTCACCGGTGAGGCTGACCTGCTCCAGGTCGTCGCCCTGATCCTGGGAGGCTCTGGTGAGCGCTGAACCTGACAGGCCGATCACCCGCGACCAGCGCTGGGCGCTCATGCTCGGCAGTCAGGCGGGCGAGGATGAGGTCCTCACCGCCGGGCAGCGGGAGATGGACGAGGCGCTGGCGACGCTCTACGACGACGGGGTCCGGCGTGGGTCAGGAGTGGGCCTGACCAGCCCGCGGGTGGCCCGGTGGCTCGGGGACATCAGGTCCTATTTCCCGCAGCAGGTGGTGCAGGTGATGCAGACCGATGCGATCGACCGGCTCGGGCTGCGACAGCTGCTGCTGGAACCGGAGATGCTCGCCGCGGTCCAGCCCGATGTCACCCTGGTGGCGACCCTCGCCGGGTTGGGCAAGGCGTTGCCGGAGGAATCGCGGGCGACGGCGCGCACCGTCGTGGCGCAGGTGGTCGCACAGGTGGAGCGACGCATCGCCAACCGCACCCGGCAGGCGGTCCGTGGGGCCCTGAACCGGGCCCAGCGCACGACGCGTCCGCGCCCCGGAGACATCGACTGGGACCGGACCATCCGGGCGAATCTCAAGAACTACCTGCCCGAGACCGGGACGATCATCCCCGAGCGACTCATCGGCTTCGGCCGGAAACAGACTTCGGTCCAGCGGGAGATCGTGCTGTGCGTCGACCAGTCCGGCTCGATGGCGACCTCGGTGGTCTACGCGTCCATCTACGCCGCAGTGATGGCGTCGATCGCCGCGGTGAGAACCTCGCTGGTGGTCTATGACACCGAGGTGGTCGACCTCACCGAGAAGCTCAGCGATCCGGTCGAGGTGATCTTCGGTACCCAACTGGGTGGGGGGAACGATGGGCCGAAGGCGCTCGCCTACTGCGAATCGCTGATCACCGCCCCGCAGGAAACGGTGCTGATTCTGATCAGCGACCTCTACGAACCCGATCCCGAGCAGGTCGCGCGGCGGATGAACGCGATCCGCGAGTCGGGGGTGACGGTGGTGTGTCTGCTCGCCCTGGATGATCGGGGAACACCGGTGTCCAATGCTGAGCTGGCTGCCGACCTCAGCGGGCTCGGTATCCCGACGTTTGCCTGCACCCCCGACGCCTTTCCCGATCTGATCGGGCTGGCGATCACCCGCGGGGACATCCACGGGTGGCACGAGCAGCAGCAGGCCGCCGCGACGGGGCCTTGACAACGGTGGTCCCGGCTTGTTCGGGACCACCGGCGCGCTCACCGGGCGGCCGCTCCCTCGCGTCGGCTGCTGGCGGGCACCGGGTCGACGGTGTCCCTGGACCGGGGCGTCGCCTCGAGCAGATCGTCGCCGTACTCCTGCGGACTGCTCTGGTGGTGCTCGCCGGTGGGTGCGTTCGCCGGGGGGTCGGGGGTGTCCACCGTGGTGCGCAGCGGCAACGCCTGGATCGCCAGTGTGGCGAGGATGACCAGGGCGACGATGGGCAGGCCGAGGAGGAACACGGCGTGGAGCTGGTCGGCAAGCCCCTGGCGCACCGCCGTCGCGATCGCTGGCGGGAGCGCCGAGAGCTGGCTCGGGTCGAGGACTGCGCCGGCGTCGATGCCGCCGGCGGGCATTCTCGCCGCGGCCCCGGTCGGCAGGTGACGGGTCACGGCGTCGTTGAGGCCGCTGGTCATGATCGAGCCGAACAGGGCGATGCCGACGGTGGATCCGGCATTGCGGAAGAACTGGCTTGAGGCGGTTGCGACGCCCAGATCACGCCGGTCGACAGCGTTCTGGATCACCAGGGTGTACTGCTGCATCGCCATCCCGATGCCCACACCCAGGACCACCATCGACCAGGTCAACTCGGTCTGGGTGGAGGTTGCGCTGAGCCGGGTGAGGAGCCAGACGCCGACGCCCATGATGAGCGTGCCGACGACCATGATCGGCTTGTAGCTCCCGGTGCGGGAGATGAACTGGCCGGTGACAATGCCCATCACGATGAAGGTGAGCATCATCGGGGCGAGAATCAGGCCGGAGTTGGTGGCGTTCACGCCGAGCACGCCTTGGGCGTAGACCGGGATGTAGATGATGGAGCCGAACATCACCATCGACAGGCCGAAGCTGGCCAGGTTGCTCGCGGTGACCGCGCGCATCCGGAACAGGCGCAGCGGGATGACCGGCTCCCCCGCCCGCCGTTCGATGAGGACGAAGACCACCACGGCGACGCTCCCGATGGCGTACAGCCCGAGGATGACCGGGGACAGCCACGGATAGCTGGTCCCGCCCCAGGAGGTGGCGAGCAGGATCGTCGTCAGCGCGACGGTGAGAACGAGAATTCCGGCGGTGTCCACCGTGGCGTCGCGGCGTTGATGGGGCAGATGCAGGAACCGGAAGATGAGGAAGAAGGCGAGCACGCCGACCGGGAGGGCGGCGAAGAACAGCCAACGCCAGCCCCAGTGGTCGGTGATGGCGCCGCCGGCGAGCGGGCCGGCCACCGAGGTGAGGCCGAAGACGGCGCCCATGTAGCCCTGGTACTTGCCGCGCTCGCGAGGCGGGATGATATCGCCGATGATCGTCTGGGACAGCGGCATCAGAGTGCCCATGCCGATGCCCTGAACGGCGCGCCCGGCGACGAGCACCCAGAAGTTGCCGGCGAGGCCGGCGATGACGGCGCCGACCATGAAGATGATCAGGCCGGCGAGGTAGAAGCCGCGGCGGCCGTACAGGTCGGCCAGTTTGCCGACGATGGGCACGGTGATGGCCGAGAGGAGCATCGCTGCGGTGGCGACCCAGCTGTAGTGGTCCATGCCGCCGAGTTCGCTCACGATCCGTGGCATGGCGGGCCCGACGATCGTCTGGCTGATGGAGGCGACCAGCATGCCGACCATCAGGCCGATGAAGACGCGGCGGTTCTGGCCGTCGAGGCGGAACGGTGGGGCGGCGGTCTTGGTCGCAACTGGAGTACGGGGCACCGGGCTACTCTAGCGAAAAGTGCAGAGTGCGCAAAAGTGCAGGATGTGTCATGATAGCGCGATGGCCGTCGACCTCAGTCCCGATGTGGTCCCGAACTCCCATCGCGCGCGTAAGAAGCGGGACACCTGGCGGCGGATCAACCGGGTGGCCTTGGCGCTGGTGCTTGAGCGCGGCATCGACCAGGTGACGGTGCCCGAGATCGCGGCTGGCGCTGAGGTGTCGCCACGCACGCTGTTCAACTACTTCGCCAGCAAAGAGGACGCCGTGGTCGGTGACGACCCCGACAGCGCAGGGGAGTTGGCTCAGCGGCTGCGTGACCGGCCCGCGGCTGAGCCGCTGAAGGTGGCCCTGTGTGCTGCGGTCCGCGACCAGGTCGCCCAGATGCAGACGGACCCGGATCTGCTGCGGCAGCGTCGTCAGGTCGCTCATCGGCACCCCGAACTCGCCGCTCGCCTGGCCGGTGCTGGCCAGCGCCGGGAGGTGGCGCTGGTCGAGGCGGCGTATGAACGCGCCGGTACCGACCCGGCGACCGATATTTCCACCGGGTTGTGGGCGCGGATCGCGCTCGCGGCGGCCCGGTCGGCCTTCGCGCAGCACCGGGTGGCTGGCGAAGGCCACCTCGGTGATCGACTCGAGGTGGCCTTCGGTGCCGCCGGCCTGCGCTGAGCCCGGCCCGGATCCGGGCTCAGCGTGGTCAGCGCTCGGCGCGCTCGGCGTGTGCTTGTTGCAGGGAGGCCGACACCTCCTGATCGCGCAAACGGGCCAACAGTGCCTCCGGCATCCCGGCGACATCGAACAGGGCTGAGCTGACCGCGTGGTCGTAGGCGTAGGTGATGATCCAGCTGGTCATGCTGGCCACCCGGCGGAAACCGTCGACGACCTCGGAGCGTTCGGCCTCGGGGATCTCCAGTCGGGAGGCGTTGTTCGCCACGAATTCGGCGACGAACTCGGCCATGGCCAGCATCATCGGGTTCGACACCCGCCGGATGACGTGGGTGAGGCCGACCAGCGCCATCCAGGACCAGTAGTCATCGTCGAGGGGGCCCTTGACTGTGCGCGACCACCACAGCGCCAGGGTCTCCTCGCGCATGGGGCGTTCGCCATCGCTGAAGACGGCCGCCGTCGGAGGATGAGCGAAGAGGGTGTCGTAGAACCCCTGGACGATCTCGGGGCCGAGCGGGAGCAATGCGTCGGCGTTGCGGGCGATCAGCTCCGCCTGCGCGGGTGTCACCCGGCAGGTCGGTGGGGTCTCGTTGATCGCCGCGTCGGCGATGTCCTGCATCTTGTCCATATCAGGCGGCCCTCAGCAGGTTCTTGATCTCGACGGAGGCAACCCGAGCCTCGATGCGCATCAGGCCGAGGTTGGAATCGATGGGTCCGGACATGACGAGCACCGCATCGGCCCCCGCAGGGTAGACGACGAGGTAGCCGTGCTCGCCGCGGATCACGGCCTCGGCGAGGTCTCCCAGGTCGGTGCGCTCGGAGATACGCTTGCCCAGGCCGAGCGCCGTGGCGGCCATGGCGGCGATGCGCTCGGCCTCGCTGTCGGGAAAGTCGTGGGCCACCGACAGCCCGTCGACGGAGGCGATCATCGCCCCGTGGAGCTCCGGGATGGCCCGATGCATGGAGTTGATCACCCGGTTCAGCTCGGTTGTCTTACTCGCTTGGTACTGCCCTGCGGTCATGGTTCTAGCGTCCCTCCTGATCGCCCCGAATATAGTCAAAATTTCATTTATTCCGTGGGGCGGTCTGCTCAAAAATAGTGGACCGGTGTCCGCCAAGAACCTTTTCAGTCGGGTGCAGTTCCTCAGTAGTCCTCTCCGGGGCGACTAGGCGGTTCAAAGTTGGATTAAATGTTCAGGGCCCGGGTGGTCATGGTGCGGCGAAGTGCCGGGTCTGACATATGCTCTCTTCCCGAAGGGCAAGGTGACCAGCGCAGAATCGTGCGGCAGTAATGCTGCCCCGAGGGCATCCGGGTGTTTTCTCGCTGGAGGGGAGGAATTCGTGAGGCGAGCGGCCGCAGCCGTGGCATGCGCGGGCGCCCTGGTGGCCACCGTGGCCGGGGGCTCATGGCTGACGGCGCACGCCGTCGAGGACGCGCTGTGCGAGCGGGTGGGCGCCGAGGCCGGCACCGAGGTCACGGTCAGCTGCGATGGCCGCGATGTCAGCCTGGCGGGAACGGAAGCCGCCGTGTCAGCGGCCGTCGAGCCGGTGACGGCTGTCCCCGGCGTCCGACGGGTCCTCCCGATGCGGCAACCCGTTGCTGCGCCCTCGCCGCCGACGCCTACGCCGAGCCCGACCCGCACGCCGAGTCCAACCTCCACGCCGAGTTCTTCCCCGGTCGCCTCGCCCACGCCGGAGCCCGTTGCCGAACCTGACTGGCCCGTGGTCACCCATTTCGCCGGGGGCAGCGCGGCCGTCGCCGAGGGCGAGAAGGGCCAGCTACGCGACCTGGCTGACTACCTCGAGAGCCAGCCCGAGGCCGTGGTCGTGGTGACTGGGCACACCGATTCCGGGCTGGATGAGGGGCGTCGCCAGGCCCTCGGACTGGCGCGGACGGAGGCTGTCGAGGAGTTCCTCGCTGCCCGAGGCGTCGACCCCGCGCGATTCCGCACGGGGAGTGCGGGGATGCACGAGCCGGTGGCGGGCAATGACACCCTGACCGGACGCGCGGCGAATCGTCGGGTCGAGATTCGGATCGAAGGGAACGGTTGATGCTGGACGGGCTCGGATATGTGATGGTCCAGGTGGCGGTCGTCGCCCTGCTGGCGGCGCTCTTCGGCGGGATCCTCGGCTGGATAGTCGGCCGAGCGGGGCGCACTTCCCCCGCACCGGTGGCCATGTCTGCGCCAGGACCGGTCGAGTCAACTGCTGAGCGGGGGAGCGAGGTACTACGAGCCCACGACCCGGGCGGGCCGGTACCGCCGGGCGAACCACCCGTGGCCGTGCCGCTGTCCCCCTCGCTCCAGGAGTCCCCTGGGTCGCTGATTGAGGCTGTCCCTCCGGCTGAGCCCGTGCTGTCGGCTGAGCCCGCGCCGCCGCCGGTGACCCTGGCGGGGCCGCCTGCTCCCGAACCGTCAGCACCGCCGGTGGCAGCGGCGCCGGAGGTGGCCGAGAGCGAGGTCGTGGCCGACCTCAAGGAGCAACTCGAACGTACCGAGCGTGAATTTGACCGATTGGAGACCGGTGCGGTCAATGCCTGGGACCGGACCGTTCCGCAGCTGGAGGGGGAGGTGGTCGACCTCCGCGAGGAGCGGGACTCCCTGGCTGCTGAGCTCCGCGAGACCGCCCAGGCCCTCGACGTTGCCGGCGCTGAGGTCGACCGCCTCCGGGCTGCGGTCGCTGAACGCGATCAGCAGCAGGCAGCCGCCCGCGAGGGAAGTAGTGAGGAGTGACCATGGCGAGCCCGCGTTTTGCACTGGCCGTCGGTGATGCTGAGGCCGAGGAACTGCTGCGGATCACCGGGATCCGCAAGGGTTACGGCGAGCACGAGGTGCTCCGTGGTGTCGATCTGACGGTGGCCCCGGGTGAGGTCGTCGGTCTGGTGGGTGCCAATGGGGCCGGGAAGTCGACGCTGGCAGGCGTGCTCGCCGGCACCCTCGACGCCGAGGCCGGCGAGGTGTTCCTCCACGGTCGTCCGCTCGACGCCGCCACCGCCGAGGAGGCGCGAGCCGCCGGTGTCGGCATCATCGAGCAGCGGTATGCGCTCGACCCCGAGCTCCGCGTCGACGAGGCGATCTTCCGCCACCACAGCGAGCCGTGGCCCACGCCCTCGGCGAAGACCCGTGCGGCGCGCGAGGTGCTGATTGAGATCGGGGCCGCGATCGATCCCGATGCGCGGCTGGGCGATCTCGACCGGTCCGAGCTGGGATTGGTGGAGGCAGCACGGTTGCTGGCCGACCGTCGCAGCCTGGTGATCCTCGACGAGGTCGACGCCGACTTCAATCCCCGCGAGCTTGACGACCTGCGCTACGTCCTGGACCGCTTCGCGGCGCGGAACCACGGCGTCATCTACATCACCCACCGGCCCGAGGAGGCACTGGGCACCTGCGACCGGGTGGCGGTCCTCCGGGACGGGGTGATCACCGAGGTCCTCGACTCCGCAACCGCACAGCCGGCCGATCTCATCGCCGCCATCTTCGGCGAACCAGCGGCTGAGGATCTGGGCGTGCGGCGTCGGGCCCGGCAGATGCATGACCGGATCGCCCTGGGGGTCCGCGGCCTGCGGTGCGGCGAGGAGGGTCGCCTGACCAACCTCGATGTGCGGGCCGGTGAGGTGCTCGGGCTGGTGGCTGGGCGCGGTGACGGTCTGCACCGCCTGGTGGGCGCCCTCACCGGCGATGCGCCCAGTTCGACCGGCGTGATCGAGGTGGACGGACGACCGACCACCATCGCGTCGCCCCGCGACGCGGTCGCGGCGAGGATCACCTACCTGCCCCTCGACAACGGGTTGGTGCGGCCGGAAACCGCGCTGGCCCGGACTCTGATGGCCGGCCAGGACAGCGGCGCCGCCGAGTTCGACGCCGAGGTGGCCGAGCTGGAGGCTGTCCTGGCCCTGCTCAGCCAGGCCCAGGACCAGGCGCGTAGCCTGTTCTCGGGAGGATCACCGCTGTCCGGCGGCCAGGACCAGATGCGGCGGATCAAGGAGGTCCTCAACGTGGAGAGCCGGATCGCCATCCTGCATGAACCCGGGCGCGGACTCGACCTGGCCGCCGTCGACGATCTCGCCACGCTCATCGACGATTTCACCGACCGGGGCGGAGCTGTCCTTCTGGTCACCGTCGACCAGGGATCGCTGTTGGGTCTCAGCGACCGGCTCGCGGTCTGGGCGGCCGGGGCCTTCCGGGCGGTCTGGGACGCCGGTGACGCCCAGACCGGTGATGTGGCCGCAGCACTCAGCGGTGATCAACGGTTCGCCGACGGCCCCGAGGTGGACGCGATCTTTCCCGGGTGAGCGCTTGACCGCGGTGGATCGATCCGAGGGCGGCGACCCTCACGGCAGCAGTGCGGTGGCCTCGAGCAGAAGTGCCACCGAGCCCGCGACCGCTGCCGCCAGAACCGCCCAGAACGTCGCCAACCACAGTGCCCGGGGGATACCGGTCACGGTGGCGAGACGAGCCGGGTCACTCCCGCTGCTGCGGGACCGCGACACCGTCCAGCACTGACGCCCAGCGCCCAGCAGCAGGACGACGCCGACGCCGAGGAGAACAGCGGTCTGCACCTGGTCGTCGCGCCACCACCACAGGGCGATGCCGGCGGCGAGTGTCCCCAGCAGGACCGCTGCAGTGAGCAACGACCGGATCCTCACGACGCTGATCCCGAGCACCACCAGCGTCCCGGTGAGGACAGGCGCGGCCCAGCCGTGGGCTGCAGCGGCGATGAGCCCGGTGCCGACCACGGCGGGTGCCGGATAGCCGGCCCACGTGGTGAGGACGAGTCCGGGGCCGCGGTCGGGGCCGACGGTGACGGTGGCCCCCGAGGTGTCTCCCCGGACGACGAACCCCGTGAACCTGCGGCCGACCGCCAGACCGACCACGGCATGGCCGAGTTCGTGCACCAGGGTGACCCCGATGCGGCACACGTGCCACACCTGGGGGACGGCCGTCACCGCCAGGGCCAGCAGCGTGATCACGACGACAAGGCGGGGTGGAATCGCCATCTCGCCGGCGGGCCAGACCCGGGCCAGCGTCTGGGTGACCAGGTCCATCAGGGAGCTCTCAGCGGATGCGGACCGCGTGGATCCGGGCGTCGTAGCCGGCCATCACCAAGGTGTCGCCGAAGACGCTCGGTGTCGACTCGACGTTCAGCCCGTCGGCGATCTCCAGGGTGGAGATGTCCTCGCCGGTCTGCGGGTCGAACAGGTGGAGGATACCGCCGGAGTCGGGCAGCACCCCGTACTGGGCACCGTCGGTGGCGGTGATCAGCACCGGCGAGCTCCACGAGTAGTTGGACAGGTGTCGGCGCCACACCATGGTTCCGGTCGCCTTGTCGAGGGCGAGCATGGTGCCCTCCCGGGGGGCGGTGGTCCGGGCGACGTTGAAGATGACCAGGTCGTCGATGGCTCCGGTCCCGACGATGGGCGTCGACAGCAGTCCACCGTTGATAGCGGAGTAGTAGGACGGGATGTCGTACTGCCAGACCACCTTGCCCGACAGTGCGTCGATCTTGCGGAGATTGGTTATCCGCTCCCCACCGTTCTGGCCGCGGGTGTCGACCTCGTTGCCGGTGTAGAGGAACACCCCGTCATCGGTCTCGTCCAGCACCAGGGAGGCGTCGACATCGTCGCCGGTGTCGGTCATCCAGATCACGTCGAGCGTCGTGGCATCCCAGCAGAATACGTTGCCGTCGTTGTCGGCGGCGAACATCAGGTTCCGGTAGGCGACCGCTGAGTTCTCGATGCCGTACTTGTGGGAGGTCTCGGCGCGATAGCGCATCCGGGTCACCTCGGGGTCGATCGTGACGGTTCCGGCGTCGGGGTCGTACGCGCTGTTGAGGACGATCTGGTAGATGAGACCGTTCTCGGCGGGTTCGATGATCGTGTCGGTGGCCGCGTTGACCAGGGCGGAGGAGTCGAAGGCACCCCAGTCGTCCCGTGGTGCTGCTTCATCGAGGCCGGGCAGGTGCCAGATCTCCTCGTTCGTGGTGAGGTCGAAGATCCGCCAGCGCCAGGGCCCCACCGTGCCGTTGGTGTCGTTGAGTCCCTGGCCGGCGTACAGCAGCGGGTAGCCGCGGGGGTCGACCGAGGCGGTGCCCTTGAACCCCCAGCCGACCTCGATCGGGGGCAACGTCTGCTCGCCCGTGGCCAGGTCGAGCCGGTAGATCTTGCCCTCGAAGACCGGGTAGATCACCTCGACGAAGCTGTCGTCGTCGACGTACTTGGCCGCCAGACCCATGGCGGCCTTGGTCTCCCGGGGCCACTGCACCAGCAGCGGCTGCCCGGTCCAGCCGGCGCCCGGCCAGTAGGATCCCTCGCCTCGGATCGTCCCGATCGGGGTGCTCCACGCCGCTTCGAGGCGTTGTTCGGTCACCTCGGGAGTGCCGTAGGTGCCTCCGGTGCGCCAGTTGTTGCCCCGGAAGGTGAGCACCCCGGGAATGTCGGTGAAGGTCGACGGATCCCCGAACGCGACCAACTCAGGCTTCTTCGGGGTGGTGACCGGCTCCCCCTCGGCGTCAACGATCGACCAGGTGAAGGTACCCTCGCCGTCGGTCATCGTGCGCTGCCAGGTGCCCTCGCCGACCGCCTCGGGGGTGCTGTACCCCGACAGGAGGCTCACGTCGAGTGCCAGCGCGTCCGGGTCGGTCTCAGGGTCAGCCGCCGCGGAGACCGGCGCTGCCGGCCGATTCGGGCGTTCGCCCGGCTCGACGACATCCACCGAGCATCCCGTCACGGTGGCCAGCAGTAGGCTCACCCCCGCGACGGCGAACCGACCTCGGTGGCTTCGGCGCATCCGGGCACTCCTGTTCTGCGAGCGTATGGGCTCCGACCAGACTACTGGGCTGGGGCGAACCAGGGATCACCTCGAGCCGGTGGCGCGCCTTCGCGGGAGCGGGCATCGGTCCCGGGGCCGCGACGGCCGGATCGTCCGGTCCGAGACGGCCGATCGTCGCATCGACGGGCAGGCGGGTGCCTCGGGATGGCCGGGCCCCGGGTGAGGCCGAACCGCCTCAGCCGAGAAGGCCCGCAGTGATCTGATCGGTCCATTGCGCCACCACCTTCGGCTCCCGGAAGTCGCCCTGGACGGTGGTGCGCGAGGCGATCTGGTAGACGATGCTCGCCAGAAAGGACATCCGGGAGAAGTCGACCAGACCTCCGGTGGGGAGCAACGCGAACGGGTTCGTCCCGGTGAGGGCGGCGGCGTCCTCCATGACGCCTTGCTTCTCCCGGAGTTGACGCTCCCGGTCGGGATCGATCCCGAAGGATGCCGACGGCATGAACCACGCGTGTGGCAGCCGGTCGAGCTCGGCGGCCCGCTCGCTGAGCCAGGTGGTCGCCGACTCCTTCATGACGTCGGTCTGCACCGGGGCGCCCAACACCATCGCCGAGTAGGGGGCGAGGTCGCCGACGCTCGCCAGCGGGCGCAGGTCGACCTGCGCGTCGCTGCTCAGCTGCTGAGCGACGCCAGCGGCGATCTCCGCGGTGGACCCGTACTGGGAGTCGTAGGCCACCAGGATGCGCGGGCCGCCGGCTCCGTAGGTCGCCTCGGGGAAGGTGATCGTTGGCCCGCGGCTCCCGGCGTAGGCGCCGGTGGCGATCCCGGCGGCCGCAGCGCCCCCGACGATCAGCGTGCGGCGGTTGACGCGGCCCCGGCGGGCGGGTGCTGCCGTGGTTGGTGAGGCGGGGTCCTGGTTGTCGCGGGTGGGCTGGTTCACCGAGGCTCCTGGTGGTGGGTGTCCCGGCGGGCGGGACGCTGGATATCAACAGGTCCAGCATTCCCGCACCGGCGGGTACGCGTCATCGGCCCGGACGCGTATTCCCGGTGTCAGCCTGCCGACGTACCTCAGAGCGGCTGGCGGCCCAACGTTCCGACCAGACCGGCCCGGTAGGCATCGGAGGAGCGGCGGGTGATGTCGGACTCGACGTCAGCGATCCTCCCGGCGAGCCCGATCCTGCGTGCGGCATCGGAGTCGGCGGCGTGGGCGGCAAAATCGGTCAGATTGGCCAGTCCGCGCTCGGCCCGCTTGATGTCCTCGGCCTGCTTGGCGTCGAGTCGCGCGCCGTACCAGTCGCTGGCGAGGATCGCCTCGCGGTTGAACTGTGCCCGGAAGGCCTCGTCGGCCAGACCGTGCCCCTCGGAGGTCTTCCCGAAGGCCATGATCTCCAGCAATGCCCGCAGCGGTGGCACCGCGTACTCGACGGTGCCGTCGTCGAAGTAGGCGCGGGCGACCCGCTCGTGGGTGGCCACGATCGTCGCCATCGACTCGGCGAAGGTGTCGCGGTCCTGCAGTTCGGGCTGGAGCATCTCCGGGGTGAACACCATGTCGGGGTGCAGGAAGATCCGGCCGAAATACGTGGTGGCGAACCGTTCGTTGATCCGATGGCCGAGCCGGCTCGCGGCGACCGTGGTGCCGTTGTGCTCGAAGTCGGTCATCCGTTCGAGGTAGCCGCGCTCGATCAGGGTGGCGGCATCGCGCTCGGTCGGGGTCATCCGGCTGAACAGTTCGGGCACGAGCATCGAGAAGTCGTGGTTGATCCTCATCGACGGGCCGATGAAGCCGGCCGAACTCAGCCAGCCGTCGTAGCCGGTCAGGGCGAAGGACAACAGCGCGGCGTTCAGGTCGAAGATCGCCGGCAGCGCGTTGAACGGCGCCTTGGTCATGGCGCCCTCCGATCCGGCCCCGGTCGTCGAGGGGGACTTGCCGGTCATCGAGCTGATGAACTCGCAGAACAGCTCCGGCAGCTCCATGTAGTGCAACGGGTTGTAGGTGCACAGCGGAGGGACCCCCGGTTCGGCAGGATTGTTGCGTCGGCCGGCCGCGACGATGTCCACCGGTGCCGCGCACGGTTCGGCGGCGGGCAGGCGGAACTTCAGATGCAGTGCCGCGTCGGCGCTGGCGGTCTGGTCGGGACTGGTCAGGTCGGGCCGGTCCTGCAGGTAGCGGGGGTTCTTGGACGGCTTCCCGTTGACGAGTCGGGGGTTGGCTGAGCAGGCCATATAGGCGGGCCGGGCGTCGTCGGGGCGGTCGGCTGCCCGGGTGAGCAGGTCAGCCATCGGCGCGGTGAACTCCGAGAATGCCTGGACATCGTTGACGATCGCTCGCGCCTCGCCGGTGCTCAGCGGCTGGAAATTCGAGATGAACGTGCCGGGCCGGGACATGTCGAACTCGGTCTGCTTGTCGTAGCCGCGATAGATGGCGTCATCGGGCCGCTGGAACAGTCGACTCTCGCAGTTCTCCACCACCTTGCGGGGCAGGTCGTTCGCCGCCCCCTCGGTGTGGGCCGCTCCGGCCGGCAGCACCACCGAGGCGGTGATGTCGTCCTCCGACTGCACCTTGACGGCGGCGGAGAAGTCCTGGCGCAACGAGAACAGCCGCCAGGAGCCGTCGGCCTCGAAGCCGACCCGCAGATAGTTGGCCACCACCTCGCGCCCGTCCAGGCGCAGGGCATTCCCGGCCCGGCCGTTGAGCATCCGCACCGAGAAGTGCGAACGCCAGTCGCCGCCCCACTCGGGGCGGTAGTAGCGCTTGACGGTGAAGAGCAGTTCCTTGACGTGTTCGGGAATGGACTCCAGGTAGGCGTTGTGGCCTTCGGAGAACACGCTGGAGGGTGTCATCAGCTTGATCACCGATCCCAGGCTGCGTTCGTCGCTGAGAATGCCGCGGTGGTCACGACCGTTCTCGGTCGGGTCGGCGAAGCGCCACTGGTAGTCGCCGTCGATGAGCTGTTGAACCTGGTTCATGTCGGCGTCGAAGTCGGCCACATAGGTGGGGCCGAAGACGAACGCGTCGAGGATCGACTTGCTGATCTCGCTCTTCCCGCCGCCCGAGACCGTCGCCGGCTTGTGACAGTGAGTCGCGTTGGGCGTGGTGCCGACCAGATGCCAGGCCGTCTTGTCGGTCTCCCGGTGTTTGGCGTGCACCCGGTACCCGCCCGGAAGCAGGTAGTGATGGTTGGCGAGAAGTTGCAGCGATCCGACCCCTTCCGCGCTGTCCCAGCTGACGGTCTGGGCGTCCATCGAGAACGTTGCCCCGGCCGGGATGAGCGTGATGTGGGACCAGAGCGTGTCCACGGCGTGGCCCTCGGGCTGCAGGGCGTACCGCTCGGGATCCCGAGCGACGGCCTCGGCCACGGTGTAGCCCTCGGGGGTGCGGTCGTCGGTCCACTCGGTGCCCAGGTTGTAGGCCGGGAAGCAGATCGCACCGCCGGCGTGCTCCTCTTCAGCGTTGCCCATCAGGTTCGCCGCATAGGAGATCTGGGTCTTGACCTCCTTCTTGCAGTAGCCGAAGTAGTTGTCGGCGATGACGGTGGTGATCACACCACGGGCGTCCCGCAGGCAGAGCTTGAAGGCCTGGCCGTTGTTGTACAGCTCGTCCTCGGTGCTCCAGCACTGGCCGTCACGCCGCTGGCGCTCGGTGGCGTCGTCGATGTGCGGCAGCCCGAGGTCCTTCTTCTTCAGGCTGGTCAGGTGCGGGGCCAGCACCACCAGACCGGTGTGACCGGTCCAGTGGCGCGGGTCGAGGGCGGCATCGTTCTCGGGCAGATAGGGGTCGCCGGCGTTGCCGAAGATCGCCTCGACGAAGTCGAGATTCGCCACCAGCCCGCCCGGGGCGATGAAGCGAACCTCAAGGCTGCGTGCGTCGGTGTAGCCGGGGGCGCCGGGCTGGACCAGAGGACGCAGCAGCAGGGAGACGAAGCAGGAGGCGGGCTCCGGGCTGGTGGAGGTCCACGGCAGCACCATCCATTCCTCCGGCGGTGCGAAGGCGGCCTCGAAGATCCGGGAGGCCGCCTCTTTGCTCACCGCCACCTTGTCGTCGGGGATGGGCAGGCCACCCTCGGCGATGTGGAACACTCCGGCGGTGGTGCGGCGGTCATTGGCCGGGTTGTGGAGCACGCCGTTGAGGAGTCGGTAGCTCGACAGCAGGCTCGAGCTGAACTCATCGCCGTCGGCGGGCAGGGACAGTTCCCGGGCGAACCCCGGCTGGTCCAGCACCAGCGTCCGGCGGGGGAGCTGCGGCGACCCGGGGGCGTCGGCGAGGTAGTCGTCCAAGAAGGTCTGAATCCGCAGATCGGTGGAGCACAGACGCTCCGACAGCCGCCGGGAGAGCTCCCGCTGGCGAGCCAGCAGCGGGCCGACGACATGCGCGTCCTCGGTCCCCTCGATCGGGTGCTGGGGCTGGCCGATGAGGGCGAGTCGGAGATTCAGGGCGGCACGCGAAGAGGCGGTCATGGGTCCATCGTTGCGGTCGGAGGAGCACCACGTGAAGGGATCTCGCTTTTTGTCGCGGACTCGTCATCTTCGGGTCACCGGGGGTGTCGGAGCCCGGGGCTGTGGCGGTTCTCTGCGACACTGGGCGGGCCCGGCAGCATCACAAGGAGACCCATGGCCGACGCGCGCAGCATCGTCGTGTTCCACCCGACGTCCTACACCGAATCTCGGGCGATCGGCGAACATCTGCGTGGCGGCGACGTGGTGATCCTCGACCTCTCCTCGATGGCCACCGACGACATGCACCGGCTGGTCGATTTCGTCTCGGGCCTCATCTTCGGGCTCCAGGGAAATATCGACCGGGTGACCGCCTACGTGCTCGCACTGACACCACCCGGGGTGACGGCCATCGACGACGCCGACCATCTCACCGGTTCCTTCTACAACCAGAGCTGAGGGTCGGTGACGTCCCCGCACGGGGACGAAGCCTCAACCTGCTCCTGAGAGTTTCCCGGGGTTTTCTTGGGCTTTTTCTCAGAAACTCTCTACGGTCGAAGTCTCAGTTCCGGCGAGGGAGGATGTTGTTCTCATGGGTTTCCGCAGGTTCGTCGCACGCACCACTGCCACGGCCGTGGCCACCGGGGGGCTGATGCTCGGGGGCATGGTGGCCGGCTCGGATGCCATGGCCTGGGATTCCTCGGTCTGGGACCGGGTCGCGGCGTGTGAGTCGAGCAACAAGTGGTCCATCAACACCGGGAACGGCTACTACGGCGGACTGCAATTCTCGTTGTCCACGTGGAAGGCCTTCGGTGGGCAGGAATACGCCCGCTATCCACACCAGGCGACCAAGGCTGAGCAGATCGCGATCGCCCGGCGGACTCTCGCCGCCCAGGGGCCGGGCGCGTGGCCGACGTGCTCGAAGCGGGCCGGGCTGACCAGGTCGAACGGCGGTGCGAACTCGCGGGCGACCCCGCTCGGGTCGTCCAGTTCTTCCCGGACGTCGACCTCCTCGGTTCAGGGTCCGCTCGCGGTCGACGGGAAACTCGGCCCGAAGACGACCCGGGCGATGCAGCGGTGGGTCGGCACCTCTGCCGATGGGATCTGGGGACGCAAGACCACCCGTGCCCTGCAGTCGAAGGTGGGCGCGAAAGTCGACGGGATCAGAGGCCCCCAGACCACGCGCAAGACGCAGGCGAAGGTGGGCGCCGATGTCGACGGCGTGTGGGGTTCGCAGACCACGCGGGCCCTCCAGCGTTACCTCAACGCGCGTTCCTGAGCCGAGGGAATCGGAGGTTCGGGGCTGCCCGGACTGCTCCCTGAGGTGACCCCGAAGAAGGTTCCCCGGACGCCGGAGCGGCGGAACCATGGGCGCCATGAGTACGCCACAGCCCGACCCGTCATCGCAGAACGTTCCGTTCCCGCAGGACCCGCCCTCCGCCCGACCCACTGCGCCGCTGGGTGCCGACACCCCGCCGCCGTTCCCCGACACACCGGTTCCGCCGCCGTCCGGGCAGGTCTACAGCGGTTCGATTGCTCCCTCATCGTTCGGCAGTGGTCAGCAGACGGCCGCCGATGATCGGACCTGGGCGATTTTCGCCCACCTGTCCGCGGTGGTCGCCTCGGTGCTGTCGGCAGGGTGGTTGACCTTCCTCGGCCCGCTGATCATCCACCTCATCAAGCGGGACACCTCACCCTTTGCCAGGTCCGCGGCCGCAGGCGCGTTCAACTTCGCCCTGTCGATGGCCTTGGTGAGCATCGTCGGGACCGTTCTCAGCGTGACCGTCGTGCTGGCCGTCATCGGCATTCCGATGCTCATCGTCGGCGCCCTGCTGCCCATCATTCTCGGCGTCGTCGGAGCAGTGAAGACCTCTCAGGGCGAACAGTACGTGTACCCGTTCCAGCTCAAGGTGCTCTGAGGCCACCGCCGCGTCGAGGCGATCCTCCCGGTAGATGGGTTCGCGGAGCCATCCGGGCGCCTCGGCGCGGATGGCCGATTCCGGCCAGCTCCAGCAGCCGCTGGACCCGGAACCGGTGACCACGATAGGGCTCCAACAGGGCGAGCAGACCGTCATCGTCGATCTCTGACCCGGTCAAGGCCCATCCGATATTGCGGGCGACATGGACGTCACCGAAGCTGACCGCATCGGGATCCCCGTGGGCGCGAGACCTGACCTCAGCCGAGGTCCACACCCCGATTCCCGGCACCGCGCGCAGCCGCCGATCGGCCGCGGCCCGGTCGAGGTCGAGGGTCCGCTCCAGTGCCGGAGCGACGGCTGCGGCGCGGACCACAGTGGAACTGCGGGCGTGGTCGACCATCAGCTGGAGCCAGGACCAGGACGGGATCCGGCGCAGATCCTGAGCCGACGGGGGAACCCACAGATCGACCGTCGCCCCGGCGCCGGGTGCCGGTGACCCGAACCGGACCACCAGTCGGCGGTAGCTCGCGAACGCCTCCTGGCCGGTCACCTTCTGCTCCAGGACCGCGGGCAGCAGCGCGGACATCACCGTCGGGCCGCGCCCCACGCGCCAGTGGGGGCGGGCCAGCTGGGCGTCGGCCAGAGCCGGGTGCCGGGGTTGGAAGGAAGCAGGATCGTCGTCGGCCCCCAGCAGCGCGGGCACATGTTCTAGGGCCCAGTCGGCCCCCGGGCCCCATGCGGTGGCCTCGATGGTTCCGGCCGCCGGATCGGGCGTAGCCCGCAGCGTCACGGGGCCGTCGGGGCTGGTGAATCCGCGCCAGTGGGTCGTCCCGAGGATCCGGTAGCTGGGATCACCGGCCCCGCGGCGCCAGTGGGACCAGATCTGGTCAAGTGGGCACGGCCAGTCGGGCCGCCACCACCGGGTGAGGCCGGCGCTGGTCACATCAGGGCTGAGTCATCGCTGATCATCCGCCCATTGTGCGCCGGCGGGGGACAACAGCACCAGCCGGTAACGTTGCCCGGGTTTGGAGCCCCCGGAGAGAACGGATGAAGAATGCGCATCGGTGTCGTGGTCGGATCGGTACGAGAGGTGCGCCGCGGTGCCGAGATCGGTGCCTGGCTCGTCGCGAGGGCGGCAGCGCGGGACGACGGCATCACCTATGAGCTCATCGATCTGCGCGACTTCGACCTGCCGATGTTCTCCGCACCGCGGTCCCCGATGGCCCTCGACCGGGCCTACGACGACGCCCGGGTGCGCACCTGGAGTGCCGCTGTCGAGGCGTGCGACGCCTACGTGTTCGTCACCCCCGAGTACAACCACGGTGTGCCGGGCGCCTTCAAGAACGCCGTCGACCACCTCGGGCCCGAGTGGGTCGGCAAGGCGATCGCCTTCGTCGGCTACGGCTCGGTCGGTGGAGTCAGAGCGATTGAGCAGTGGCGCACGATCATGGCCAACTTCCGGATGGTGGACATTCGCGCCGAACTCAACATCCAGCTCTTCTTCGAGGTGGTCGACGGCGCGTTCTCCCCGGCGGAACGGCGCGCTGCCGAGGTTGACGCCCTGCTGGAGGATCTGATCGCCCAGGCCCGGCGGCAGCAGCACTGATCCGAAGCCTTGGCCGCATCCGGCGGCGGTGAGGGATAGGTTGGCACCGTGGAGACGGTGACGCTGCCCGGAGGCGGAACGATGCCGGTGCTGGGCTTCGGCACCTACAAGATCCCGTCGGCCGACACCCAGCGTGCGGTTGAGACGGCGCTCGAGGTGGGCTACCGCCACCTGGACACCGCCACGATGTACCGCAATGAGGCTGGGGTGGGTCGGGCGATCGCCGGAGCCGGGCTGCCGCGGACGGACCTGTTCGTCACCACGAAACTCGACAACATTCCGCGCACCCCCGCGAGCGTCCGGAGCGCCTTCGACGCCTCGCTGGACGCGTTGGGCCTGGACGCGATCGATCTGTACCTCATCCACTGGCCGATGGCCCGCAGCACCGACATCGTCGCCACCTGGGAGTCCGTGCTCGCCCTGCGGGACACCGGCCGGGTCGCCGAGGTCGGGGTCTCCAACTTCACCCTGGCCCACCTGTACCGCATCATCGACGCCACTGGGGTTGTCCCTGCGGTCAATCAGGTGGAGATCAACCCGTACCTGACCCAGGAACCCCTTCGGGCGGCCCACGCGAGGTGGGGCATCACCACCCAGGCCTGGTCGCCGCTGGCGCGGGGGCGGGTCATCGGTGATCCGGCGGTGGCCGCGGTGGCCGAGCGGATCGGGGCGACCCGTTCCCAGGTGGTGCTCGCCTGGCATCGGCAGCGGGGTGACGTCGTCATGCCCAAGTCGGTGCGCCGGGAACGGATGGTGGAGAACCTCGCCGCCGACCAGGTGGTGCTCGATGATGCGGCCATGGCCACGCTCAGCGGTCTCAACGCTGATGAGCACAGCGGAAGCGACCCCGACCAGGTGGAGCTCGGCACGCGTCGCAGTGGCGCCTGAGCTGGCCGAGCCGATGGTCGCGGCGGCGGGTTCTCCGCTGGCGGGTGTACGGGCGCCTGAATCGCGGTGCAGCGATCCGGGGCTGAGCCGGCGATCGCCCATGTCAGGGGCTGATCGGGTGTGGTTCGAAATCCGAGACACGCGCGGATGTGGTGCCTGACACCGCAGGTGGGGCGACGTACCGTGGTCAGCACGCCACCGATCCGTGAAAGGACCGACCGTGCGACAGGTGTCTTCCTCCACCTGCCCGAGCACGATCAGTAACCGACTGCATCGTGCCCTCCGGGCTACCGTGACCATCCTGCTCACCGGGACACTCCTGGTGGGCGCCCCGACGCTGGGCCAGGCCACCCCTCTGGACGATCGTTTTGATGAGATCCTCTCCGATATCAAGGCGGCCAAGAACCAGATGGACGAGCGTTCGTCCGAGCTGGACGAGGCGCAGGACCGCCTCGCGGCGTCGCGACGCCAGCTGGACGAGGCCAGATCCGGTCTGGAACGCGTCCGCAAACGGCTGACGAAGGCGAAGGAGCGGGACGTCCGCATCGCCGCGCAGCTGGAGCGCGAGCAGGAAGAGCTCCGCAAGGTCCAGGCCGAGCTCGCCGTGGCGAGGGCCGCGGTCGAGGAGCAGCGTCAGGTGATCGCGCGCGCGGCCCGGGACGCTTTCCAGGGGCGGACCGATCTCGCCGGCGTCACCGTGCTGCTGGGATCGGAGTCCGCCACCGAGCTGGAGCAGCGGCTGCAGTGGGACACGACGATCTTCGACGCGACCGCCTACCGGATGGACCAGCTCAAGGAGCTGGAGGAGCGGGTGGCTGAGGCTGAACGCAAGCAGGCGCTGGTCGAGGCGCGGGTGGCCGACAAGAAGCGGGAGTCGACCAAGAACATTCTCGCGATCAAGGATCTTGAGGCCGAGGCGGTCGAGAAGAAGCAGGATGTTCTCGACCTCGTCGAGCGCAACAAGGAGCTCAAGGCCGAGGCCACGGCATCGCTGGCCGAGGACCAGGCCGAGTACAACAAGCTGATGGCGGAGTCGGCGAAGATCCAGAACCAGCTCGCCGCGCGCGCCGCCAAGCAGCTGGCGAACGGGGCTCCGCGCGAGGACATCGCCAGGCTCGTGGCCGCCGGTGTGGTCTCGACCAACCCGGCCACCTACCCGCTGGCCAGTACCGGTGCGCAGATGATCCTGAGCCGACAGGGGTTCATCAGGCCGGTCAAGGCGCGGCCCGGTTCTCCGTTCGGACGCCGGTTCCACCCCATCCTCCACTACTGGCGGATGCACAACGGGACTGACTTCGGCGCCGCCTGCGGCACGCCGCTGTACGCCGCCCAGTCAGGCACCGTGGTGAGTGCGGGGACGCAGGGCGGTTTCGGCAAGTACGTCATCATCGACCACGGCAATATCGGCGGGAAATCGCTGATGACGGGCTACGCCCACCAGTCGCGGATGAAGGTGAAGGCGGGACAGCGGGTCAAGATGGGGCAGCTCATCGGCTACGTGGGAACCACCGGACTGTCCACAGGGTGCCACCTGCACCTGCAGGTCTACCGCAATGGCACCCCGGTCGACCCGATGAAGTACATTCCCTGAGCCTGCGCGCCATCGGCACGGCGATGGTGCTCCCTGGACGGCGGGTCGACCGCGGCGGTCCTCGCCCAGGCGGGCCGTGATTGGCTCAGGGGACCGGCGGATCAGGCGATCCCGAGTTGGGAGGACAGCACTAGGGCAGCACCGCCCAGAACCTGGGTGTCCCCTCCGAGGGTTGCCGGCCTCACCACGACCGGCGGTGTGGTGATCGGGAGCACCCGAGCACGGGCGGTCTCCTCGATCGCGGCGAGCAGCGGCGACTTGAGCAGTTCTGGGCGGCCCGATATCCGGATCTCCCGCAGGGCGAGTGAGCCGACCAGAGGTGCCAGCACCACGCCGGTCTGGCGACCGATCGCCGCCACAGCCGAATCCAGGGCCGACCCATGGAGCTCATGCTGGAGCTGGCGCAGCACCGGGCCGCTGATCACCGTCTGCAGGCAGCCCCGGCGTCCGCACTCGCACGCCAACCCGTCCTCGACGGTGGTGATGTGGCCGATCTCGCCCACCGCACTCCCGTCGCCCTGCACGAGCGTCCCGCCCAGCATGAAGCCTGCGCCGATGCCCTTGGCGAGCGTGATCACCATCAGACCGTCGGCGGGCGCGCCGCCGAAGGTGAACTCGGCCAGTGTGGCCGAGTTGGCGTCATTGGCGACGCTGACGGGAAGCCCCAGACTGCTGCTGAGCCGCTTCTGGAGCGGAAGATTGCGCCACGAGGTGTAGGTGGTCGACTTCAGTGCCACCCCGTCGACATCGATGATGCCGGGGGTGGTGAGGCCCACGCCCAGAACGGGGCGGTCCGTCGCGGCGACCAAGTTGCCGATGGCCTGGCTCAGCGCACCGAGATCTCCCGCGACGCCGATCGCTGCCGTGCCTCGGGCCAGCACCTCCCCGTGGAGGTTGACCACTGCGCCGACCACGTCGTCGGGGTCGCCGAGATCGAGGGCGACGATGTGGAAGGCGTCCGGGTTGATCCGCAGGGGAGTGCTGGGCTTCCCGACCGCATGGCGGCGTTGTGGGGCCGATTCCTCGATGAGGCCCTCCTCGGCCAGATCGCGGACCAGCGTCGAGGTGGTTCCCGCGGTGAGGCCGGTGGCCCGGGCCAGTTGGGCGCGTGAGGCCTCGCGTCGATGGAACAGGGTGCGCAGCACCAGCTGGCGATTGCGGGCGCGGGCGCCGGCGGGAAGCGTCTTGGCGGTGGAGCGGAGCCGACTCGCGGCATCGACGCCGCTCCAGTGCCGTGGCGAATCAGGGCTCACAACGATGTCTTCCCCTCACCCGGATGGTCCTCACCTGTCCGCGTCGACGCCTCAGGAGTATCGCACGTCGACCGGTTCACGACGCTGGGCCGATTCCATGATCGCCAGCACGATCATGCTCACCTTGGCCGCATCGTCCAGGCTCACCTGGAAGTCCTCGCCACTGGCCAGCGCGTCCACGAAGGAGCGGATCGACGCGAACGCGAACCCGGCCGGATAGCCGAAGACCGAGTTCCGCACGAGCACATCGGGCACGACCGCCTGGTCCTCGGTGTACTTCTGGATGAGATTGTGGCTGGAGGCGTCGATGGCGATCATTCCCTTGTCGCCGACGGCGGTGAACTTGATGTCGTTCACGCAGGGCATGGCGTTCGGGTTGATCCACCCGTTCTCCATGTGCGCGATCCCGCCGCCGGCGAACTCCAGGGTGGTCAGGTAGGTGTCGACAGTATCGACGCCCATCCCCTGGAGCAGACCCGATCGGGACACCGCG
>JBKEBV010000020.1:0-2426 GCA_047973315.1 Propioniciclava sp. | reverse complement strand
TGGACCTCGCCCCCGGAGTGCTCGTCGCGGACCTGCGGATCGCCCGTGGCCTGGATTACTACACCGGCACCGTCTACGAGACCCAGATCGTCGGCCACGAGTCGTTCGGTTCGGTGTGCAGCGGTGGCCGGTACGACGCCCTCGCCAGCGACGGAAAGACGACCTATCCCGGGGTCGGCATCTCCATCGGGGTCTCCCGGCTCATGGCCCTCCTGTTGGATCGGGTCGGCCTGTCGGCGGATCGAGCGACGCCGACCGTTGTTCTCATTGCCTTGGCCCAGGAGGAGGACCGTGGCGCTGCAATGCGGACCGCGGCCGCCCTACGCGCCCGGGGGATCGCCACCGAGATCTCACCGACGGCGGCGAAGTTCGGCAAACAGATCCGGTATGCCGACCGCCGCGGGATCCCGTACGTGTGGTTCTCCGCCCCCGAGGGCGAGCAGGTCAAGGACATCCGCAGCGGTGAGCAGGTCGATGTCGACGCGGCAAGCTGGTCGCCGGCGGAGCAGGAACGCACGCCGCGGTTGGTGCTCCCAGAAGGGTGAGGCGCCCCTCGCGCCGCCGCGTACGGGTCAGCTGGCGTTTTCGGACGGCAGGAGCAGACCGAGCCGGCGTAGCTCAAGGACGGCCAGGCCCGTAACGATGTCGGCGTTGCCGCGACGCCAGCCGTCGCCCGGGTCGGCACCGATGGCGAGAAGCCTGCGGACCGGCTGGTTCGCCAAGGACCGCAGAGCCACGACGTCCAGGCCTCCGCTGGTGGCCAGCAGTCGCTTCATGGCGGTGGCACGCCGCACGTACCGGGTACGCACCAGCCCCCAGATCAGCAGGGCCAGGAGAATCGGCACGAGGGCGGTGGTCCAGCCCACCAGGCGCGCCAGCGAGGAGACCGCGTCGACGAAGGAATTTCCCGCCGAGGCGATGCCGTCGCCGACGCCGGCGGCGCTGAGGAACGGCTGGGAGACCTTGTCGCCCACGATGGGGGCGTCGGCCGCGCTTTGGCCCGCAGCGGTCAACTGCTGGGTCCAGTTCTTGCCGGCGTCCTGGAGTCGTTCGCCGGGTGCGGCAAGGGCCATGACCGCGCCGTGCATGACGAATCCCATTCGGATGCAGACAACGACCCACAGCACCATGGCGACATCGCCGATGATCTGACGGGTCCGGCGGGGGAGGTTTGGGCGTGGAAGCTCATGGTCACGAGCCTAGAGACTGCCCGTCGTCATACGGGCAGTTCGTGGGTGTCCTTGACGGTCTTCATGGTGATCAGCGAGCGCATCGACTGCACACCGGGCAGCTCGCCGAGTCGCCGGGTGTAAATGTCGTGGTAGGCGTCCAGGTCCGCGGCGACCACGGTGAGCAGATAGTCCGCGTCACCGGCGATGAGGAGGCAGCGGATGACCGCGTCCACGTCGAGCACGGCGGCTTCGAAGTTCGCCAGGGTCTCCTGACGCTGGTCGGTGAGGCTCACCAGGAGGACCACGCGCAGGGCTCGGTGCAGCCGCTGCGGGTCGAGCAGGGCGGCGTACCCGCTGATGTAGCCGCGTTCCTCGAGGGCCTTCACCCGCCGCAGGCAGGGGGAGGGCGACAGGCCGACCCTCGTCGCCAGATCGACATTGGTGAGCCGGCCGTCGCGCTGCAGTTCGCGCAAGATCTGCCGATCGAGAGGATCCAGGGCTTCGGTGTGTCCTGGCTCTGACTTGATGAACGACGACATATTCGACTCCAAATAGATCATGGGGAAGCAAAAAATAGCGCAGAATCATGCAATGCTGTCAGAAGTGGACACCACCTGCCAGAGTCGCCGCTCTAGACTGACTCCCACGGCGACGAGGCCGCACCGCCACCGGCGGGACCACAGACGAAAGAGGGAAACATCGTGAAGGTCGGCATCCCCAAGGAAGTCAAGAACAACGAGTTTCGGGTGGGGATCACTCCCGTGGGAGTGCATGAGCTCGTCAAGCACGGCCACGAGGTCCTTATCGAGTCCGGCGCCGGCACCGGCTCCTCCATCACCGACGCCGAGTACGTCTCCCAGGGCGCCCGGATCATCGACTCCGCCGACGACGTGTGGGGCGAGGCCGAGATGGTCATGAAGGTCAAGGAGCCGATCGAGTCCGAGTACCACCGGCTCCGTGAAGACTTGCTCCTCTTCACCTACCTGCACCTGGCCGCGGACGAGCCGCTGACCAAGGAGCTGACGACAAGCAAGACCACGGCCGTGGCATACGAGACCGTGCAGTTGCCCTCCGGGCTGCTGCCGCTGCTCTACCCAATGTCCGAGGTCGCCGGGTGCCTGGCGCCCCAGGTCGGCGCGCACGCGCTCATGGCCCCTCAGGGCGGTCGCGGCGTGCTGCTCGGTGGCGTCGGTGGTGTCGCCAACGCCAAGGTCGTGGTGCTCGGCGCCGGTGTCGCCGGCCAGAACGCGGCCA
>JBKEBV010000161.1:0-2942 GCA_047973315.1 Propioniciclava sp. | reverse complement strand
CACGCCCACCGAGCACGAGAGGATCAAGGCGCAGATCGAGATTGCCAGGAAGGCCGACGAAGTCGGGTTGGATGTGGTGGCGGTGGGCCAGCATCACAACCCGCCGTTCGTGGCGTCATCCCCGACGACGACGATGGCCTGGATCGCCGCTCAGACCTCACGGGTGCTCGTCTCGACCGCGACAACCCTCATCACCACCACCGATCCGGTGCGGTTGGCCGAGGATTACGCCACGCTGCAGCATCTGACCGAGGGTCGAGTGGACCTCATGCTGGGGCGGGGTAATACCGGTCCCGTGTACCCGTGGTTCGGTAAGGACATCCGTGACGGCATCGCCCTGGCGGTGGAGAACTACGACCTGTTGCACCGGCTGTGGCGTGAGGACGTAGTCGACTGGGAAGGTAAGTTCCGCACAGCGCTCCACGGGTTCACTTCCACGCCGCGCCCGCTGGACGGGGTCCCACCCTTCGTGTGGCACGGGTCGATCCGCAGCCCGGAGATCGCCGAGCAGGCCGCTTACTACGGTGACGGGTTCTTCCACAACCACATCTTCTGGCCAAAGGAACACACCACACGCATGGTCGCCCTGTACCGGCGTCGTTTCGAGCACTACGGGCACGGGACGGCCGACCAGGCGATCGTGGGCCTGGGCGGTCAGGTGTTCATGCGGGCAAACAGTCAAGATGCGATCCGCGAGTTCCGATCGTACTTCGACCACGCTCCGGTGTATGGCGGTTCTATGCCGTTGGAGGACTTCGCCCGTGAGACTCCCCTGACGGTCGGGTCCCCGCAACAAGTCATCGAGCGAACGCTCGGCTTCCGAGACTACGTGGGCGACTACCAACGGCAGTTGTTCCTCGTCGATCATGCCGGGCTGCCGGTGAAGACTGTTCTAGAGCAGTTGGACATCCTGGGGGAGGAAGTGGTGCCCGTCCTGCGCAGGGAGTTCGCTGCGCTGAGGCCCGCGCATGTACCCGATGCCCCGACCCATGCCTCGCTCGCTGCGGCCACGGACGACGCCCTGGATCCGGGATCGTCGGATGTTCCCGTGGACGAATGGACCGGTACTCGGGTCGAAGAAGAGAACCTGCCCATGGGGGGATGAGCATCCGGTTCGCCGCCGCCGCACTGCCGCTTCCTTCGGTGACGGTTTGTCGGGAGTTGGTCTCCCGAGGAAAACCGGCACCGGATGCCTTCTTGTCTGCCGCTGAGTTGTTGAGCGTGCACCCTTCTCGCACGCTGGTGGTGGAGGACGCTGCGGCAGGCATTGATGCGGTGCGGTCAGCCGGCATGGCGGGCCTTGCGGTGCTGACGACGACGGCCGTCGGCAAGCTGCCTGCCGATCGAGTCGTGAGGGGGTTGGATGACGTCACCTGGCACGTCGGTACCGACGGAATCGCGCTGTCGTGACCGGGTGACCGATCCCCGGCCCGTCCGCCTGCCCTCGGGCGCCTTTCCGGCTACGGTGCTGGCATGATTGGTGGTGGGTTTTCCGTCGGGATGATCGTCATCGGCATTATCTTGTCCGGCATGATCGTGGGTGCCGCCGCCCAACTGGTGATCCGCCGATCTGCGCGGGGGCTCGACTGGTTCATGGCTTTCGTCAGCGGAATCGTGGGATCTTTCGTTGGCGGACTGCTGTTCAGTCTGCTGGCCGGGCACGGACTGGCGCTGCGTCCTTCCGGGTTCGTGGGGTCGTTCATCGGTGCGTTGATCGTGACAGCCGTATGGCAGTGGTTCAGGCGGCGGGCAGGCGCTTCGCAGTAGGCCGGCAGTGGCGATCGGGGCCGGGTACACCGCCTGGGGTCGGTGCCTATGTCCACACGGACACGATCAGGGCAAGGCAGATGATCTCGGTCAGGATCCAGGAGTACTTGGCGATCAGTTCGCGAAATGCCTCCAGGATGGGGTCCGCCCGCTGCCCGAGAATCGTCACGAGTAGGAACGGGATCGCCAGGAACAGCACCGTGACGCCGAGAAACAGAGCGAATCCCACGAGGGGCTTGTCGACGTCGTTCAAGGTTGCGGCAACCCCGACATTGGTCAGCAGGTCCGTGGGGAACAGGCTCATCAGGAAGAGGCCGGCCAGGAAGGACCCGCGGCGGCGCGAGCCGGACGAATCCTGCTGCGTGCGATTCCGGCGGGCGAACGCGCTCACCATGGCGCCGGCAAGGGCCAGGCTGATCACCCACTTGGCAAGGTCGGGAAGCTGAAGCGAGGACGACAGAGTGAAGCCCGTCGCGTAGGTGATCCCCACTACAAGACAGATGCCGAGCATCCCGCCCGCGATGAATCGCGCCGTCTGCTTACCGCGATCGGGGAGGGCCACCAGCACGACCGCGGTGACGATCTGCGGTCCCGTCACCATCACCACTGCCATGGGGATGATCCGGATGATCGCTTCAACGATGTTCATGTCCGCCTTTGGATGAGTAATGAAGGCTGTGGGCTCGCGATATGGCGCAGGTTGCCCCGCCATCCTTTCACGGCGCGGGAGAGCCTCTTCGTCTCTCATCTGGCAAACATCGTCGATGACGGTCAGAATGAACCGGCTGTCCGGTTGACCGTCTGCTCGGTGTTTCGGACAGATATGTACTTATGTGATAGGTTATACGTACATGTATAGCCATGTGTGAGGTGGTGTGTCGCCCAGGGGTCGGGCCGTGAGGAGGTCGGAGAACCCAAAGGGTATGCCCTGGTGCATGGGCAGCGCACTGTCGCTCGTCGATGAGGGGCACGATCACCGCCTGGGTTCGTGGCTTCGCATCATCCCCGTTCGGGGGTGATGGACGGTGTAATCAAAGGAGATTTCATGGGCACGTATTTGATGGGTATTGATGCGGGGACGACTGGTTGTAAGTCGTGTGTGTTTGATGTGGATGGTAAGTTGATCGGGATGGATTATCGGGAGTATCCGTGTTATTACCCGAGTCCTGGGTGGG
>JBKEBV010000154.1:0-4367 GCA_047973315.1 Propioniciclava sp. | reverse complement strand
TCGGTGATCCACCGGTCGCGGTTCTCGCCGATGGTGGCGGCAGGCACGTCGATCGGATCGTCGGCCAGCGGGGCGAAGGACACCCACTCGGCCGGCAGGTCGACCTCGGGCGAGACCGGATACATGTACATCTGGGTGGGAAGGTCGGCCTGGACCTCGTTGCTGAGCAGGAACTCGATGAACGCCTGTGCCCCTTCCGGGTTCGCCGCCCCGTTGATGATTCCGGCGTACTCGACCTGGCGGAAGCAGGTGCCCAGAAGTGCCTGTGTGGAGGCTTCCCCGTCGACGGCCTCATAGGCCGGCGAGGTGGCGTAGCTCAGCACCAGCGGTCGGGGCCCGGCTCCCGAGGACCCCGAGAACTGGGCGGTGTAGGCCTCGGTCCAGTCCTGGGTGATGAGCACGCCGTTGTCGGTCAACCTTGCCCAGTAGTCCAGGTAGCCCGGGTCGCCCTGGTCACCGACGCTCGCCGCAAGGAACGCCATGCCGGGCGAGCTGGAGGCCGGGTTGGGCGTCACGAAAAGGTCGGCATAGGCCGGGTCGGTGAGATCGTCCAGGGACTGCGGCAGCTCAAGGTCGTGGTCGGCGAACCAGCCGGTGTCGGCATTCACGCAGACATCGCCGATATCGATCGGGGTGAGCCGACCGGTGTCGTCGGCGGCATAGGGTGCCAGCGTGTCGGCGTCGAGCGCCGCCGGGGTGTAGGGCACCAGGATGTCGTGGGACAGGGCGCGACCGGCGAAGGTGTTGTCGATGCCGTAGACCACATCCCCCAGCGGCGAGTCCTGGGTGAGGATCAGCTGGTTGACCAGCGTTCCGGCATCGCCCGGGGCCACATAGGTGACCTCGTAGCCGGTCTCGGCGGCGAACTGGTCGAGCAGGGCGCTGTCGAGGCTGAAGGAGTCGTGGGTGACGACGGTCAAAGTCGACGCGGCCAGATCGGCGGCACCGGATGTCGAGCCGCAGGCGCTGAGCCCGAGGGCAGCGACGAGGGTGAGTGCGGCCCCGGCGCGGCGACGCGAACGGTGTGGGGACATGGTAGTTCCTCCTGTGGATAGGAGGGGCCGGCCCTCGCGGGCCGAAGAGCTCGACTCCCTACGCCGGTACTGGCCGGATCAGGTTCGAGGGTCTGCGGTGCTCCGCACTCTCAGCGCCCCCGCGGGCGCTCCCCTGTCTTGTGGCGCCCACTCTAGCGGTTGGGGCGGCCGCGCAGGAACCTGCCCGAGCACCATCCTCTGTGACCGGCGAGGAGTGCGGGGCCTCCTCGGCGATGGTGCATCCGCCCCTGGAGCCGGACGGCATCAGGTGAGGTCAGGAAGAGGTCCGAAACGGTGCGGGCCGACGGCCGTGGCCAGATCCACCAACTCCCGGTGTCGAGCGGGCTGGGCGCGCAGATAGGCGGCGACGACACCGACCCGGCGTTTCCAACACCACCACCACGGCACCAGTCCGGCCACCATCACGACCGCGCCCGTCACCAGATACCACTGCAGCGGCGCCGGCCGCAGACCGCCGGCGGTCACCGAGGCCACCTGGGTGAGGTGAACCGTGATCACCCACCCCGACGCCCACCAGGCATGAACGCGCGCCACCTCCGACAGCGGCGGGATCGGGACGTCCTCCCCGAGCGGCAAGGACACCCACCGACGCAACCTGCCCTCAAGCGCGAGCACGAGGGCGAGCAGGAGCAGGATCCACCCCTCCAGGAACGCCGTCCAGGTCAGGGACACCTGAACCAGCATCGCGACCAGCACGGTCACCAGGAGCAGCACGTTCTGCGCCAGGGCAGCGACGTGGACGGTGATCTTCGCGCCGATCCGTTCTCCCAGAGGCAGGTGCGCCGAACCGTCCGGGTGATACGGGATGTCCCTGGCCGCGAGGGTGGCCCGCAGCGGGAGGGTCGCCCGTGGCACGGCGGCGGTTCGTCGCCACCGTCCGAAGGCACCCAGACCGATCAGGAGCAACGTGATCGCCGCGCTCACCTGAAAGCCGAGATAGGCGTCCTCGCGGAACAGGAACAGCGGTTCGGTGGGCTCGAGCACGATGAGCGCGGCCAGCAGCCCGCCGGCGGCCCACCCGGACCAGGGGAGCGTCTCGTCGAGGCCGACCAGCGGTTCGGCGGGACCGCGGACGATCAGGCCGAGCGACCAGAACACCCACACGATCGTGGTGGCCCAGGCCAGCAAGGAGAACGACGGACGCAGCGTCGCGTTCAGGAGCAGCCACGAGAGGACCAGCAGCCCGACGGTGAACCCGACCGGCTGCCAACCGCTTCCTCCCGTGGCCGCGGCGGGTGTCAGCGCCCAGTCCCCGCGTACACGACAGCCTGGCCCTCGGTATCGAGCCCGAAGGCGGTGTGGCAGGCTCGGACAGCACGGTCGACATCGTCAATGTCGACGACCACCGAGATGCGGATCTCCGAGGTGGAGATCATCTCAATGTTGATGCCCGCCTCGGCGAGCGCCCGGAAGCAGGTGGCCGACACACCGGGATGGCTGCGCATGCCCACCCCCACAACCGAGACCTTGCCGACCTGATCGTCGTAGTCGAGCCCGGTGTAGCCGATGCGCTCCTGAACGTCCTCGATGGCAGCCATCGCGGTGGCCCCGTCACCCTGGGGCAGGGTGAACGAGATCGCGGTGGTGTGGTCGGCGACCGAGACGTTCTGGACGATCATGTCGATGTTGATTCCCGCCTCGGCGAGAACGTCGAAGACATCGGCGGCGGCACCCACATGGTCGGGCACGCCGACGATCGTGACCTTCGCCTCAGAACGGTCATGGGCGATGCCGGTGATGATCGGGTTCTCCACGGAGTCCTCCTCGCTGATGTGTTTGACCCACGTGCCGGGCCTGGTCGTGAACGACGACCGCACGTGGACCGGAACGTTCTCGCGGCGCGCATACTCCACGCAGCGCAGATGCAGGATCTTGGCCCCGGTGGCAGCCATCTCCAGCATCTCCTCGTAGCTGATCTCCGGGATCCGCGCCGCACCGCTGACGATGCGGGGATCGGCGGTGAACACGCCGTCGACGTCGGAGTAGATCTCGCAGTAGCCGGCCTCAAGGGCGGCAGCGAGCGCGACCGCCGTGGTGTCGGAGGCACCCCGGCCCATGGTGGTGACGTCCTTGGTGGTCTGGGAGACCCCCTGGAAGCCGGCCACAATGACGATGTCACCGTCGGCCAGGGCGGACTCGATCCGGCCGGGCGTGATGTCGATGATGCGGGCGTCACCATGGTGCTCGGTGGTGATCACCCCCGCTTGGGATCCGGTGAACGAGCGAGCGGTGTAGCCGAGATCGTTGATGGCCATCGCCAGCAGCGCCGCGCTCATCCGCTCGCCAGCGGTGAGGAGCATGTCGAGTTCCCGCGGCCGCGGGTTGGGCGAGACCTGCTCGGCCAGGTCGAGCAGGTCATCGGTGGTGTCGCCCATCGCCGAGACGATGACGACGACCTCGTTGCCCTGCTCCTGCGTCTCGACGATCCTCGCAGCGACACGCTTGATACTGTCGGCGTCGGCAACCGAGGACCCACCGAACTTCTGCACAACGCGCACGCGCCACTCCTCCTTATCCCCAACGGCACCACTGTGCCACGTCGGGACAGGGCCCCCGCCGCAGTCTTGTCCCGTGGGTCGCGCCTATCCTAAACTTGCTCTCGTGGCGTCCGACCTCCCCCCGCTGAGGCTGGCCGACGCCGACCGCGACGAGGCGGCCGCACTCCTTCGGGAGCATTACGCGGCCGGCCGGCTCGAGGCGGCCGAGCTCGACGAACGCCTGGGGTCAGCGCTCCCGGCCCGCGACCGGGCCGATCTGGTGCCCCTGTTCGCTGACCTTCCCGATCCGCATCCCGCCTCGCTGTCGCCCACGGTCGCCGACCGTGCGCCGGTTCCCCTGAGCCAGGTTCCCGCCACCCGGGCGACGCCGCCACCGGCATGGCTGACCCGGTCGTCCTCAACCACGCGCGTCCTGGTCTGGCCGATCGCCATTGCTGCCGGGCTCCTCAGCGGCACCTGGCTGCCGTGGATCGTTCTGGCCGTCATCATCTCGATGGCGCTCAACCACCCCAGGTTTCAGGCGGACAAGCGCACTCCGCCGCCGTGGGACCCGCACGCCTGATCGATCGCACCCGCGCCGGACAGCGGTGAGGCCCGCTCCCGGCGGAGCGGGCCTCAAGCCGAGAAACGATCCGTCACTCGGTGTCGAGATCGCGGGCGATCAGCGCCGCGATCGCCTCCACCGCCTCCTCATTGTCGGACTCCACCACCACCTCGGCGCCCTGCTCGGCACCGAGGGTCATGATCATCAGGCTGGAGGCGGCGTCGATGCCGTCGTCGTCATTGCCGACGAGGGAGATGAGGATCTCGTCGT
>JBKEBV010000131.1:0-24794 GCA_047973315.1 Propioniciclava sp. | reverse complement strand
GAGCCGTAGCCGATCACGGCCACCTTGCGGCCCTGGATGATCGCCAGATCGGCGTCGTCGTCGTAGAACATCTCTGCCATGATTGGTTTCTTCCTCACTTCTCTCGGTCGGGTTCAGCGGTTGTTCGAGCGGTTCTTGTCGGCCTTCGACCGGTCGGTGAGCGACTTGCTCCCCCGGCCCAGCGCCACGAGACCCGACTGCACCAGCTCGCGGACGCCGTAGGGACGCAGCATCTCCAGCAACGCCTCAAGTTTGTCAGGGCTGCCAGTGGCCTCGATGACCAGCGACTCGTTGTGGACATCGACGGTCTTGCCACGGAAGAGTTGCACAATTTCAATGATCTGGCTCCGCGCGGTCGGGTCAGCCTTCAGCTTGATCAGCATCAGTTCACGACGAACCGCATTGTCGGCCAGTTCGACGATCTTGAGCACCTCGACCAGCTTGTTGAGCTGCTTGGTGATCTGCTCCAGAACCTCGAGAGAATCGACCCCGACCTGGACGGTGATCCGGGACAATTCCGGACGCTCGGTCGGCCCCACGGCCAACGACTCGATGTTGAAGCCGCGTCGCGCGAACAGGCCCGAGATCCGGGCCAGGACGCCGGGCTTGTTCTCGACGAGAACGCTCAGAGTGTGCGTATTCACAGGATCTCTTCCTCCCAGTCCGGCGCCAGGTCCTTGGCGACCATGATGTCGTCATTGCTCGTGCCGGCGGCCACCATCGGCCACACCATCGCATCCTTGTGGACGACGAACTCGACCACCACCGGCCGGTCGTTGATCTGGAGCGCCTGGGCGATGACCTCGTCGACCTCCTCAACGGTCTCGGCCCGCAGTCCGACCGCGCCCATCGCCTCCGCCAGAGCCGGGAAGTCGGGGACCCGCTTCGACTCAAGATTGGTGTTGGAGTAGCGCCCCCCGTAGAACAGGGTCTGCCACTGCCGGACCATCCCCAGCGACTCGTTGTTGATGACCGCGATCTTGATCGGAATACCGTTCAGCGCGCAGGTGACCAGCTCCTGATTCGTCATCTGGAAGCAGCCGTCGCCGTCGATGCCCCACACCAGCTCCCCGGGACGACCGACCTGGCCCCCCATCGCCGCCGGAACGCAATAGCCCATCGTCCCGGCACCACCGGAGTTGAGCCAGCGGCCCGGCTTCTCGAAGGGCAACAACCGGGCGGCCCACATCTGATGCTGCCCCACACCGGCGGCGTAGTAGCTGTCCCCCGACAACTGGCCGAGACGCTGAATGACGTACTCGGGGCTGAGCACGCCGTCCTTGGTCGGCTCGATCTCCAAGGCGTACTTCGTCCGCAGGTGGGAGAGGTAGGTGACCCAGGGACCGAAGTCAGGCAGGTCGGCGCCGCGCAGCACCTGGTTCAACTCAGCGATGACCGCCTTGACGTCACCGACAATGGGGACATCGACGGCACGGTTCTTCCCGATCTCTGCCGGATCGATATCGGCGTGGATGACCTTGGCGTTCGGGGCGAAGGTGGCGAGCTTCCC
Source organism: Propioniciclava sp. (assembly GCA_047973315.1). Classification (GTDB taxonomy): domain Bacteria; phylum Actinomycetota; class Actinomycetes; order Propionibacteriales; family Propionibacteriaceae; genus Propioniciclava. Next base: position 23,284 of record JBKEBV010000131.1, on the reverse strand, counting down.
GGTCACCCGGTCGTCGAACCGGGTCCCCAGGGCGATAAGTAGGTCCGACCGCTGCAGTGCACCGACGGCCTCGACCGTTCCATGCATGCCCGGCATGCCCATGTTGAGCGGATCGCTGTCGGGGAAGGCTCCCCGGGCCATCAGCGTGGTGACAACCGGGATTCCGGTGACCTTCACCAGATCGGCGAGCTCGGCGTAGGCCTCAGCCTTGACGATGCCGCCGCCGATGTAGAGGACCGGGCGCTGCGAGGCCCGGATCAACCGGCCCGCCTCGCGGATCTGCTTGACATGGGGCGCTGTGGTGGGGCGGTAGCCCGGAAGATCGATCGTCGGCGGCCAGGAGAAGGGCGCCGTGGTGGCAAGCGCGTCTTTGCTGATGTCGACCAGCACCGGCCCCGGACGACCGGTGGCCGCGATATGGAAGGCTGCCTTGACGGCCGCGGGAATGTCCGCCGGATCGGTGACCAGGAAGCTGTGCTTGGTGATCGGGAACGTGATGCCCCGGATGTCAGCCTCCTGGAAGGCGTCGGTGCCAATGGCTGCCGAGGCCACCTGACCGGTGATGGCGACGATCGGGACGGAGTCCATGTACGCGTCAGCAAGGCCGGTGACCAGGTTGGTGGCGCCCGGTCCGGAGGTCGCCATACAGACCCCGACCTTGCCAGTGGTCATGGCGTAGCCCTCCGCAGCGTGCGCGGCGCCCTGCTCGTGACGGCACAGGATATGACGCACCAGCTCGCTCTGCCCCAGGGGATCGTAGGCAGGCAGGATCGCGCCCCCCGGGATGCCGAAGACGACCTCTACGCCGACCCGCTCGAGGGACTCGACCAGAGCTTCCGCTCCGGTCAGCTGCCGCAACTGCGTGTCGTCGGTCATGTGATCATCTCCTTCGATCGGTGGGCGAGTGCGTGGCCGTCCTTGCAAAGAAAAACCCCCGCTGCCGATGCAGGCAGGCGAGGGAGCGCGTCGTCAGGTTCGTCAGGCGACGCGCTGCAGAACTACGAGAACGTTCAGAGGCACGATTCGGAGTATAACCACGCCCGGCCGGGTTCTGCGAGTTGAGCAGGACCATTCCGCATCACGGACGTGCGCCGGGCGACGGTCCGGCCGGTCATCGGGTCAGCGCAGCCAAGGTGGCGTCGGGATCGGCGTCTGTGGTGCTGACCACCAGTGCGGCCAGACCGGGGTCGTCGGCGTAGCGCGGGACGACATGGACGTGAAGGTGGAACACCGACTGGCCGGCATCCGCCCCCACATTGGACAGCAGGTTCACCCCGGTCGCTCCCAGACGCTCCTGCAGCAGCCTCCCGGTGGCCGCGATGGCATCGGCGAGGTCGGCCAGGGCGGCCGGGGCCGCCAGCGCATCGGTGACGTGGTGGCGGGGCACCACCAGCGTATGGCCCCGTTTGAGGGGCTCGACGTCAAGAAAGGCGACCGCCCGGTCGTCGGCATACACCTGCCGACTGGGGATCTCACCGGCGACGATGCGGCAGAACAGGCATGTCTGGTCAGCGGGCTGCGTCATGGGCGTTTCCTTTCACCGAACCTCAAAACCGGCGGCCGACAGTCCGGCCTTCACCTCGGCGATACTCAAGGTGCCGTAGTGGAAGACGCTCGCCGCCAGAACGGCGTCCGCGCCCGCGAGGGCCGCATCGACGAAGTGCGCCACCGTCCCGGCCCCGCCAGAGGCGATGACCGGCACCTCCACCACATCCCGCACCGCGGCGATCAACTCCAGGTCGAAACCGTCGGTGGTGCCGTCGGCGTCCATCGAGTTGAGCAGAATCTCCCCCGCCCCCCGGCTGACCGCCTCCCGGACCCAGGTGATCGCGTCCAGACCGGCCGATGTCCGTCCGCCATGGGTCGTCACCCCGAACCCCGAGGGCTGGTCGGGCTCGCGCCGGGCGTCGAGGCTCAGCACGCAGACCTGGTTACCGAAGCGCTGGGTGATGGCGGTGATCGCCTCGGGGCGAGCAATGGCGCCGGTGTTGATCCCCACCTTGTCCGCGCCGGAGCGGAGCAGCCGGTCAACATCGTCCACCCCGCGTACGCCGCCCCCGACGGTCAGCGGGATGAACACCGTCTCGGCAGTGTGGGCGACCATCTCATAGGTGGTGGCCCGCCCCTGGGCGGAGGCTGAGATATCCAGGAAGGTGATCTCGTCGGCGCCAGCGGCGGAGTAGGCCCGCGCCAACTCGACCGGGTCCCCGGCATCGCGCAGGTTGAGAAAGTTGACCCCCTTGACGACCCGCCCGTCGTGAACATCGAGGCAGGGGATGACCCGGATAGCGACGCCCATGGCCCCGCAGCCTACCGTCGGCAACGCCTCTCTCGGTCTCGGACCGCCCCGCAGACCCGGTGTACCCAGCCGCAAGCATCCCACCCCTGCGAGAGGATGCCCCGTGACCGGTCCCTCACCCGCTCTGGACCGATTCCGGGCCGGCGCCCAGCCACTGGCCGGCGGTGAGAACGACGCCACCGCACAACACTTCGCGGCCAGTCTCCGCCGGGATGCGACGATGGCCGACTCTTGGATCGGGCCTACGCGGAGGCTCTGGCGCAGGCTGGGGTTGACCCCGTAACCCGGACACCGTCTTGGCAGGTTTCCTTGTGGGAACACCGAAAACTTGGGAGAAAGCCGCAGCCTTCTTCGCGGCGAAGAACACTCCCGGCAGGACATGACGCGCTTCCTCGCCTCGAACGAGGGCTTCGCCTCACGGTTCACCACCACCGTTGACCTCCCTCCCTACGGGCCTGACGAATTGCTCCGCATCGCCGAGACCATGGCCGAGAACCAGCGCCGCTCTCCTGGGCGAGGAAACCATGGCGCTGCTGCACGACCACTTCACCACGGTCGTGTCCACCGAACAGATCAACCGCCTCGGTGACGGACGCCCGCACCATCATCGAACGCGCCCAACGCGAGCGGGACCTTCCGCCTGTTCGGCTCGGACGAGGAACCGGATGATCTCACGACCGAACGCCTCCAGACCATCGAGGCGACCGATCTGTTCACCGTCCTGACGGCTTGACCCGTCAGCGGTTCCGCTGAGGCGATCAGCGATCGTCGGCGTCCTCGCGCTCCAGCGGGCCACCACCGCGCCCGAACCTGACCAGATCAGTGAGCTGGTGCCAGGAGGCAACCTTGATGCGCGGCCGTCCGGACGCCTCACCCCGGGCCCGTTCCTCGGCGTCGATCCGCTCCCAGTCTGCGAACGACGAGGGCACCAGACCCACCTGGGCCAACAGCCTCCCGGCATCGGGACCCGTGGGCTCGGGAAGGCCCGCGGCGAGATCAGTGAGCAGATGGGCCACGGTCGCGGCAGCGTCGGACTTGTTCGTCCCGATCACCCCGACCGCACCCCGTTTGATCCAGCCGACCACATACTCCCCCGGGCTGGGGATGCCACTCGCGGTGAGCACCCGTCCCTCCTCGTTCGGGATCACCCCTGCCTGTGCATCGAACGGCACTCCGGGCAGTGGATGCCCGCGATACCCGATGGCGCGCAGGACCAGATCGGCACCGATAGTGGTGTACTCGCCGGTGCCGGCGACAGTGACACCGCCTGCCGGACGGGTGCGTTCCAGCACGACCCCGGACACCGCCTGATCTCCCAGAATCTCGACGGGGCGCTGCCAGAAGTGCAGGTGAAGCCGAGCCCGCGCACCGGCGACATCGCGCCGCGCAGCCTCGGCCAGCACCTGCAGATTCGTCCGAACGCGCCGGTCCACCCCCTCGGTGGCGGCATCGATCACCGCCGGATCCAGTACCGGCTGCACGCCGGGCAATGAGACGAGTTCGCGCAGTTCCGGCGTGGTGAAGCTGGCCTGGGCCGGGCCCCGGCGGCCCACCAGATGGACATCGGTGACCTCACTGGCGGCCAACTCATCGATGACCTGAGCGGGCATGTCGGTCGCCCGCAGATCATGAGCTCCGCCCAGCAGGATCCGCGCCACATCGACCGCGACATTCCCCACGCCGAAGGTGACCGCTGCGCCAACGCCGCGCAAGGACTGGGGCGAGGCATCCGGATGTCCGCAGTACCAGGCGACGAATTCTCGAGCGGCTCGGCTTCCGTCGCGGTCCTCGCCCGGCACGCCCAGCCGGCGGTCCTCCGAGGCGCCGGCGGCATAGATGACGGCGTCGTAGCCTTCTCGCAGGTCAGCAGCGGTGAGGGTTCGACCGAGTTCGACCAGGCCGAAGAAGCGCACCCGTTCCGAGGTGAACGGCTCGACCAGCGCCCGTTGGATCCGCTGAATGCTGGTGTGATCCGGAGCGACGCCGTACCGCAGCAGCCCGAAAGGAGTCGGGAGCCGGTCGAGGACATCCACCCGCACCGCGCGGTGCCCCCGCAGCAGGGCCTGGGCGGCGAACAGCCCTGACGGACCCGCTCCGACAACGGCGACCCGGGGATCCTGATGCTGACTCATGCGGCCATGATGGCAGCAATGAGCCGGCGCGGACCCGAAGACGATTGGTGTTTCAATCACGCAACAGCAAGGGGAGCTCATGCGGACACCCTCGTGACCTGTCGGGCCGATCGGTCACACTGGAAGGGTGATTCTCATGCGCGTCAAGCTCCCGGACCGGCCCGGCTCACTGGGTGTGGTGGCCTCTGCCCTGGGTGAGGTCCAGGCCGATATCAGCGCTGTGGAGATCGTTGAGCGGGGCGACGGATACGCCGTCGACGACTTCATGCTGGCACTCCCCCACGGCACCCAGCCCGACGTGCTCATCAGTGTCTGCAGCAGCCTATCGGGCGTGGAAGTGATGTGGGTGTCGACCTATCCCGCCCACTGGACCATCACCGCTGACACCGATGTGGTCGACGCCATGGCCGCTGACCCGGACAGGGCCGAGAGCCTCCTGATGGAATCAGCTCCAGCGGTCTTCCACGGCACCTGGGCCCTGCTGGTGGACAGCGACGGCACTGTGCAGGAGGTCACCGAACTCGGCCCCCAGAACCTCACCCCTGATCCGGATCGCTTCGGCGACCTTAGCCTGCCCCACAGCCTGACCCTGGCCAGCGGCTGGACCGACGGCTGGGGTGAGCACGCGGTCGCGGTCGCACCACTGCGGGGGAGTGGACGATCCATCGTGCTCGCCCGCCCGGGTCCAGACTTCCAGCCGTCGGAGGTGGTCAGGTTGCGTCATCTGGCGCTGCTCTCCGACGGACATCTCCCCGTCGCCTGAAACCGGATCAGACCTCCGGGCCGGCTCATGACGGCGGCGTCGCGCTTGGCCGGGCACCGATCAGGCGGCCGGGGCGAACACCTCATCCAAACCGGCGAGTGTCGCTGGGCTGAGCCTCACCTCGGCCGCAGCGGTGTTCTGGTGCACCTGCTCGACGCGGGTCGCTCCGGCGATCACACTCGACACCACCGACCTCGAGGCGAGCCAGGCCAGCGCGACCTCGCTCGGGCTCGCCCCGGCCTGCTCACAGACCTCCCGGTACTGCGCCAGCCGTCCCCAGTCGGCATCGGCCAGGCGGGGGTTGTTTGTCAGGGTCAGGCGACCCTCGCCACCCGAGGGTGAGTACTTCCCGGTGAGCAGGCCCGCCGCCAACGGATAGTAGGGGAAGAAGCCCATCCCCAGGTCGGCGACGGCGCCGAGCAGTCCGGCCTCGGGAGAACGCTCCAGGAGCGAGTACTCGTTCTGGGCCGAGATGAAACGTGCGAACCCGTTCTCCCGACTGACACGATCGGCCTCGCGGGTCTGGGCGGCGGTGAAGTTCGACTGGCCGATATAGCGCACCTTGCCCTCCTCCACCAGCGCTGTCAGCGCCGCCAGGGTGACACCGATCGGCGTCTCGGGGTCCGGGTGGTGGAATTGCAGCAGGTCGATGGTGTCGGTGTTGAGACGTCGTAGGGACGCCTCCACCGCCTTGCGGACATAGGTCGCACTCCCCCGCGGGCCCCAGTCCTGCTCGCCGGACAACTGCGAGGTGGGATAGCCGAACTTCGTGGACAGGACGACGGCGTCCCGGCGCCCGGCCAGGGCACGACCGAGGTACTCCTCGCTGCGCCCCTGCACCGATCCGTAGATGTCGGCCCCGTCGAAGAAGGTGATCCCGGCGTCGACCGCGGCGTGGATGACCCGCGCGCTGCCCTCGTAGGTCTCGGTGGCCGATCCGGCCCGCGAGAAATTGTTGCACCCCATCCCGATGAGGCTGACCACCAGATCAGAGTTGCCCACTGTGCGCTGTTCCATACCCTCACCGTACCGATCCGGTCCGGCCCGCCGACCCGAGAACTCCGGGAATCCCTTGGTCAGACGTCGAGGTTGGCGTCGACCAGGCTCAGGATCGGTTGGAGCTGGTCAACCGGCAGCTGACCCGGCGCGGAGGCGCGACCCACCATCGCGAACGTCGCGCAGGAACCGACCAGCTGGGCAGCCATCCGCGAGATCAACCCGAGGCCGGCCATGGACACGGTGATGACCGGGGTGTCCGGGTGCTGGGTGCTCATCATCACCGTGGCCCGCAGAAGTTCGAGCACATCGGCCGGAGAGGTCGGCATGACAGCGGCCTTGACCACGCTGCACCCCCGCTGCTGCATGCCGGCCAGCCGCTCGACGAGCAGTTCCGCCGGAGGGGTCGCGGCAAAGTCATGCCAGCTGCCCACCACCGGGATCGCATGCCCGCAGGCGGCCGCGATCACGCCATCGGCAGCGGCGGCGTCGAAGGCGGCCTCGACGTCGACGGCCTCGACCAGTCCGGCCGCCATCACGGCCGCGTTCACCGCCAGATAGTCGGCCGGCCCGATCGACTGTTGCCCCCCTTCGGCCGGGGTCCGGAAGGTGAACAGGATCGGGCGGCCTTCCATCAGGGCGTCCAATCGCCTCCCGACAGCCACCACGACCCGGGGGTCAGTGCCACCGATCAGGTGATCCGCCCGCCACTCGACGATGTCCAGGTCATGGTCGCTGAGGGCCTCAGCCTGCTCGGCGACCTCGTCACCGGTGCGGCCGGTGAGAGGGACGATGACCTTCGTCCGGCCCTCCCCCAGCACCACGTCCCCGAGTCGCACGTGCGCCATGTCATCCTCTTCCGTCGATCGCGCGAGCACCGGGGATCCACGCTACCGGCACGGGTCCCTCCTCACGAGGGGGGACGCCTTCACCCGCGCAGTTGGAGGTAGGCGAAAGCCCCCACGGCAACGACCATCCCCACCGAGACGACGAGGGCGATCAGCGCCCACCAGCGTGCCCGCCGCTTGGAGCGCGTGGTGGGAACCCTGACCGGGCCCCACTCCCCGATCCTGGGCATGGCCCGGGGAGTTGCCCCCTTGTTGAGATTGAGGTCGCTGTTCAGCCCGTCCACGCGCCTCAGCCTACCGGCCCTCCGCGCCCGAGTGTCCGGGCATCGGCGGTGCGACGGCCCGACCGCCGCACGGCAGTGCCGACCTCAGCCCTCCAGCGCCGCCGCTCCCCGCTCGAGGAGGTCGGCGAAGCGCTCGGCGGGAAGAACCGGGATTCCCCACTCCTCGGCCTTGGCGAGCTTGGAGCCGGTGACCTCGCCGGCCACCAGGACCGTCGTCCGCCGGGACACCGAGCCGGATGCCTTGCCTCCGTGCGCGACGATGACCTCCTTGACCGAGTCCCGGGAATGACCGGGGACAGCTCCGGTGACCACCACGGTCATGCCGGCAAGCGTCTGCGGTGCCGCCTCACCGGGCTCGACGTGAGCGCTGGTGTCCGCCAGCACACAGCCGGCTGCTTCCCATTTCTCGACGATGGCGTTGTGCCAGTCAACGCTGAACCAGTCGATGATCGCCTCGGCGAGGGTGCTCCCGATCCCGTCGACGGCGGCCAGCTCCTCCGCGCTGGCCGCGCGCAACGACGCGACGCTGGGGAAGGCGCGCGCCACGGTGGGGGCGACGCCTTTGCCGATGTGCCGGATGGAGAGCGCGACCAGGAACCTGGCCCAGGGACGGGTTTTCGCCGCGACCAGATTGTCCAGCAACTTGGCACCGTTCGCACTGAGCACGCGCTCCTTCGTCCGCGGGTCGAGTCGGGTGAAGAAGGGCACCGACCCCAGCGTGGCGGCGTCCAGATCGAACAGGTCGCCCTCATCGGTGATCACCCCGGCCGACAACAGCGCGTCGGTCGACTGCCAACCGAGGAGCTCGATGTCCAGTCCCGCCCGAGAGGCGAGGTGGACCACACGCTCGCGCAGCTGGCTGGGGCAGGTCCGCGTGTTCGGGCAGCGGAGGTCCTTGTCGCCCTCCTTCTGAGGCAGCAGTGCCGTGTGGCAACTGGGGCAGTGGGTGGGCATCTGCCAGACCGGCAATCCCTCCGGGCGGAGATCGAGCACCGGTCCGAGGATCTCGGGGATGACATCACCGGCCTTGCGAAGGATCACCGTGTCGCCCGGTCGGACGTCCTTGCGCTGTACCTCGTAGCCGTTGTGCAGCGTCGCCATCTCGACCGTCGAGCCGGCGACCGTCACCGGCTCCATTACCCCGTAGGGGGTCACCCGCCCGGTGCGACCGGTGTTGACCTCGATAGCGAGCAGGCGGGTGTTGACCTCTTCTGGTGGGTACTTGAATGCGATCGCCCACCGGGGGGCGCGTGTGGTGAACCCGAGCTCCCGCTGCCGGGCCAGATCGTCAACCTTGAGCACGACTCCGTCCATCTCGTGTTCCAGAGCATGCCGACGCGCCTGATAGGCGGCGATGTAGGCCTTGGCGGCAGCCAGATCCGGAATCACCTCATTGTGGGTGCTGACCGGGAGGCCGTAGCTGTCCAACAGATCGTAGGCGGCCGACTGGCTCACCAGACCGTCGCCGGAATGGGCACCGATCCCGTGACACAGGAACCGCAGCGGGCGGGTTGCGGTCACCCGCGGGTCCTTCTGGCGCAGCGAACCTGCCGCCGAGTTCCGAGGATTGGCGAACGGCGCCTTCCCAGCTGCCTCGAGGCCCGCATTGAGGGTGGCGAAGTCGTCGGGGCGGATGAACACCTCACCGCGCACCTCGACCAGATCTGGTGCGTCCTCGGCGAGAACGTCCGGGATGTCCCCGATGGTGCGCACGTTCGCGGTGACATCCTCCCCGACCACGCCGTCACCCCGGGTGGCAGCGCTCACCAGTCGCCGATCGCGGTAGACCAGATCCAGGGCCAACCCGTCGATCTTCACCTCGCACAGCAGTGGTGTCACTCCTCCCAAGCGGCCGTACCATCGGTCGAGTTCCTCGTCATTGAAGGCATTGTCCAGGCTCATCAGGGGTTCCAGATGGGTGACGGGAGCGAAAGTTGCGCTGAGCCCCCCACCGACCTGCTGGGTCGGCGAGTCGAGGGTCCGCAGCTCGCCGAACCGGTCCTCCAGTTCCTCGAGTTCCCGCATCATCTGGTCGAACGTGGCATCGGTGAGGCTCGGGGCATCGAGCACGTAGTACTGGAATCGGGCGTCGTTGATCTGCTGCGCCAGCGCAGCGTGGCGGGCGCGAGGGTCGGCTTCGGTCACGGACTGAACCTAGCGTCTCGGGAGGCCTTGTCCACTCTCATGCCTCATCGAGCCGCTGCGCCACCGTGGCCAGGGCGGCGAAGACGGCCGGCACCTGCGCCGGCTGCCACCCGGCGAGACCACAGGCGGGGCTGAGAACGAGCCGGCCGCTGCCGGCGGGAAGACCCAGCCGTTCAGCGAGGCGCAGCGCACGCCGGGTGAGGGCGTCGGTGTCTTCGACCGGCCCCCCGGAAGCCGTCGGGATCAGCCCCAGGTGCACCCTCCTCCCGCGCTCCACCGCGAGCGCCAACGCGTCCTGATCGTCATTGCTCAGCAGCGCGGCGTCCACCGCGATGGCGTCGAAACCGGCACCCCGCTCATCGAGCATCACCGACATCGGCAGCCCCGGGGCGCACACGTGCAGGACCTCACCGGCGACCGAGCGCAGCAGCTCAGCGGCCTCACTCTGCTCCAACGGCCGGTGGCGGAAATAGCCACCTTCGGTGGGGACTGCCCCACTCAGGGCGGCAGGCAGCGCGGGTTCGTCGATCTGGAGCATCAGATCCACCGCGGACCGGCGAGCCCAGTCGGCGCGCAGGCCGGCGGCACCCTCGGCGAGAGCTTGGGCGACATCGCGCCGGGCACCGCGATCGGCCAGAATCAGACCTCCGCGCGGACGTAGCACCGTCGCGGAGAGCGTCACCGGTCCCGCGATGCCGATCTTGACCGTCCCTTCCTGCCCCTGGGACGCCTCCTGGAACCGCTCGAGATCATCCCGCCAGGTCTGGCGCGCACGCCGGAGCTCGGGACCCGGCGTCGCCGCGATCCGCCACTCACCGGCCTCGTAGCCGGCGTCGAGCCCGGCGAGGAGCGCAAGCGACCGACCCACCATCGCCGCGTGAGGCCCCCGCGCGGGCAGTTCGGGAAACGGGATCAGGTCTGGACAGGCCTGCCCGACGAGGCGGGTGGCCGCCTCGATGTCGGTGCCCGGCAGCGACCCGGTTCCGGTGATCCGGGTCCGGCTCATGGTGCTGCGGTCTCGGCGATCGTCGATGCCCCGACGACGCGATCATCGTCGTAGACGACAGCAGCCTGCCCGGGAGCGATGCCCAAGGCCGCAGCGTCGAGGCGCAGCATCACCCGGTCGGCCACGGCCGTGATCGTCGCCGGCATCGGCTCGCCATGGGCGCGCACCTGGACATACCCGCGCCACGTGCCGTGCCGCTCGTACTGAGTCCAGGTCGGTCTGATGCCGGTGATACTGCCCACTGCGAGACGCTCCCGCGGGCCGACGGTCACCGTGTTGGTGGCCGGGGCGATATCGAGAACGTAGCGGGGTCTGCCGTCACTGGCCGGAACTCCCAGACCAAGGCCCCGCCGCTGGCCGACGGTGAACTGATGATGGCCCGCGTGGTGGCCCACCACGGCACCATCGGTGTCGCGGATCGTCCCGGAACGCTCACCCAGGGCCCGGTTCAGGAAACCTGCGGTGTCACCGTCGGCGATGAAACAGATGTCGTGGCTGTCCGGCTTGGCGGCGACCCGGAGACCGAGGGCCTCGGCCTCGGCGCGCACCTGAGACTTCTGCAGGCCGTACAGCGGGAACAGGGAGCGTCTCAATTGTTCCTGGGTCAGCACCCCGAGCACATAACTCTGATCCTTGGCACTGTCGGCGGCGCGATACAGGGCGACCTCGTCCCCGACGACCTCCAGGCGCGCGTAGTGGCCGGTCGCCACGGCGTCGAAGCCCAACGCCACTCCCCGCTCGAGGACCGCGGCGAACTTGATCTTCTCGTTGCAGCGCAGGCAGGGGTTCGGGGTCCGCCCGGCGGCGTACTCCTCAACGAAATCGGCCACCACCTCGGCGGCGAAACGCTCGGAGAGATCCCAGACGTAGAACGGGATGCCCAGGACGTCAGCCACCCGGCGGGCATCGTTGGCATCCTCGAGCGAGCAACAGCCGCGGGAGCCCGACCGGTACAACTCCTGATTCCGGTTGAGGGCGAGGTGCACTCCGGTCACCTCGTGGCCGTCGGCGACCAGGCGCGCCGCGGCGACCGAGGAGTCAACCCCTCCGGAAAGGGCAGCGAGGATCTTCACGAGAGCCGATTCTACGAGGCTGGTCGGCCCTCACCCCGACGCATGACGCGCCCGGGGCACGACATCGCCCAGTGCGGCGACGAGCGCCGCGATATCGGCGGCCCCGGTGTCGGGCCCGAAGGAGAAGCGCAGCGAGCTGACCGCGTCGGCCTCCGGACGACCCATCGCCAGCAGCACCTGGCTCGGCTGGTGCACCCCGGCCGTGCAGGCGGCACCGGTGGAACAGTCGATCCCGGCGCGGTCCAGGAGCAGCAACAGATCATCGGCGCGGCAGCCGTCGAACGTGGCGTGGACGATGGCCGGACTGACCTCATCGGCGGCGTGCACCCGGACGCCCGGCAGCTGCCGCAGGGCCGTGACCAGCTCGGCGCTCAACTCCCCGAGCCGCTGACGCTCCGCCGACAACGTCACCACCGCCTCATCGGTGGCTGCTGCGAAACCCGCCGCCAGGGCCACGGGAACCGTCCCCGACCGAAGCCGCCGTTCCTGCCCACCGCCGAAGGACGGGGACACCACCCGCACCTCCCGGCGCAGCACCAGGGCACCGATCCCGACAGGGCCACCCACCTTGTGTGCTGAGAGCGACAGAGCATCGAGCCCGGAGGCGGCGAAGTCCACCCGCAGGTGGCCCAACGCCTGGACGCCGTCGCTGTGGGCGAGCGCCCCGACCCTTCGGGCCGCCTCCACCAGCGGGGCCGGGTCCTGCACCGTGCCGGTCTCGTTGTTCACCCAGGCGACGCTGACCAGCGCCACAGAATCGTCGAGCCCATCGCGATCCTCGGCGCGCACCATGCCGGTCTCGTCCACACCGAGCCAGCGGGCCCGGTCCCCCAACGAGGCGACCGCGTCCCGGACCGCGACATGCTCGGTGGTTGCGGCCGCAACGGCCGTCCGTCCCCGGGCGAGTCCAGCGGCAGCCGCTCCCAGAACGATCAGGTTGTCGGCCTCGGTACCGCCACCGGTGAAGATCACCTCAGCAGGATCGGCGCCCACGGCTTCGGCCAGGCGTTCGCGGGACTCCTCCAACCGGGCTCGGACACGACGGCCGCTGCTGTGGACCGAACTCGGGTTCCCTGTCAGCAGGGCGGCCTCCCGCATCGCTTCGGCTGCCACCGCGCGCAGGGGCGAGGAAGCAGCATGGTCCAGGTACGGCACGCGATGAGCCTAGTGGCCTGTCGCAGCCAATCTGCTGTGCTCGCGCGGCCGACCCGGGCAACAACGCGGCCCGATGCCGCTTCTGTGGACGTTTGGCACTAGGGTCTCCCCCACTGCCCGCCGATGGCGGGGTCCGTCGGAGAAAGGAACTCATGTCGCGTCCCGACCTTCCACGCCCCACAGATTCGCGCCCGCTCGGCGCGCATGTCCTCGGGGATGGAACCCGGTTCTCGCTATGGGCTCCGCGTGCCGAGAGCGTCGAGCTGAGCCTCGTCGATGACCGCCGCAACCAACGCAACCATCCACTGCTGCGCCGCGAGGACGGGGTGTGGTCGGCGGAGATTCCCGGGGTCGGCCACGGTCAGCGGTACGGCTACCGCATCGACGGACCGTGGAGTCCCGGAACCGGTGAACGGTTCAATCCGGCCAAGCTGCTGCTCGATCCGTATGCGCGGGCGATCACCGGCGGGGTCGACTATGCCGGGCCGATCCTCGACCACCTGCCCGATTCGGACTACAAACCCGACCCGAGCGATTCCTTCGGTGCGGTTCCCCTGAGCGTGGTCGTCGAGGACTCCCCACCCCCGACGCCGCTGACCCGCCGGTACAACCCCGAGGAACTGGTGGTGTACGAGGCTCACGTCCGTGGCTTCACCAAACTCCACCCGGCAGTCCCCGAGCACCTGCGCGGCACCTTCGCCGGCTTCGCCTACCCGGCCGTGATCGAGCATCTGACCTCCTTGGGAGTCACTGCCGTCGAATTCCTCCCGGTGCAGCACTTCGCCTCCGAACCGTTCATCATCGGACGCGGTCTGGGGAACTTCTGGGGCTACAACACCCTGGGGTTCTTCGCCCCCCACGCCCCCTATGCCAGCGCCGGCTCCCTCGGGGGGCAGGTGCGCGAATTCAAAGACATGGTCTCGGCCCTCCACGAGGCCGGCATCGCGGTCCTGCTCGATGTGGTCTACAACCACACCGCCGAGGGCGGACATGAGGGCCCGACCCTCTCCTTCCGCGGCATCGACCATTCCGGCTACTACCGCCTCACCGACAACCTCCGCAGCGACTACGACGTCACCGGCTGCGGCAATGCTGTCGACAACTCGCAGCCAGGGGTCCTCGACCTCGTCGGGGACTCGCTGCGCTACTGGGTCGGCGAGATGGGGGTCGACGGATTCAGGTTCGATCTGGCGACCACCCTCATCCGGGACCGGCACCACCATGTCCGGCAGGACCACCCGTTCAAGGACCTCGTCCGCGACGATCCGACCTTCGCCCATACGATCATGATCGCCGAGCCCTGGGACCTCGGTCCGTACGGCTACCAGGTGGGCAACTGGGGCCCGGGTTGGAGCGAGTGGAACGACCGCTTCCGCGACTACACCCGCGACTTCTGGCGCGGCGCCGTGGGCGGGGTGCAGGAATTGGCGACCCGGCTGGCGGGTTCGGCCGACATCTTCGACCACGACGCCCGACCGGGCACGAGCAGCGTCAATTTCGTGACCGCCCACGACGGCTTCACCCTGCGCGACGTGGTCACCTATGACCTCAAGCACAACGAGGCCAACGGCGAGCGCAATCGGGACGGCACCGACGACAACCGCTCCTGGAACCACGGCTACGAGGGAGAGACCCAGGACGCCACCATCGTCGCTTCCCGGCGGCGTACGGTCCGCAACATGATGGCAACCCTGCTGCTGTCGACCGGCATCCCGATGATCCTCGCCGGTGATGAACAAGGACGCACCCAGCGCGGCAACAACAACGCCTACTGCCAGGACTCCCCGGTCTCTTGGGTTTCCTGGAACCCCGACGACCTGTGGCCCGACCAGCGGGAGTTGACCACCACGCTGTTGAGACTGCGGGAGCGGCACCCGGTGCTGCGTCCCAGCCACTTCCGCCAGCGCCGCGAGGTGATCGGCACCCAGGGCCACGGACTGGGCCGCGACGAGTGCGCCTGGTTCAACGAGGACGGCACCGAGATGCGCGTCGACCAGTGGCACGACCAAGGTCGTCACAGCCTCGGCATGTACGTGTCCGATCAGACCGAGGCCTTCCTCATCATCGTCCACGCCGGCGCCTCCCCGCTGTCGGTGACTCTTCCGGGCGAACCGTGGTCGAGTGGTTACCGCATCGTCGCGCACACCGGCGAGCCCGATGAGCTCCCCATCCGCTCCCTTCCCCCGGGTCGCACCGTCGTCATCCCGGGGAAGACCGTGGTGGTGATGCAGGCCACGGTCGCGAGCCGCCGGGCTGCTGCGGACCGGCACCGATGAGCCCCGACGAGAACACCCCGCGACGTGCCCGCCGGCGGGGGGTCCCGTGGAGTAGTTTGGGCCCCGTGAGCCAGCGCAGAGCAGCCAGAATGTCCGCCGGCGGCGCGGAGCAGTCCGCATCAGCCCAAGCCGGGGCTGAGACAGATCCGCAGGGATCCGCGAGCGAGCTACCGCCAGATCCCGAGCCCGCCGACGCCACTCCAGCACGGGGCGACAGCGCACCGACGCCTGCGGCCGTCCTTGGGGTGGGGCGCATCCCGGTGACGGGAGTCTCCCCCATCATCGAGGGTGGCTCCTACGCGGCCAAGGCCGTCGTCGGCGAGCGGGTGCCGATCCGCGCCACGGTCTTCCGCGAAGGCCATGACGCTGTCAACGCCTCGGTGATCCTCACCGATCCCGCTGGCGTCGAGACGCGGGTGGACATGACGCCGCTCGAACCGCGCGGACTCGACCCCTGGGAGGCGTGGGTGCGCCTCGACCGTGAGGGGGCCTGGACCTTCCGGGTCGAGGGTTGGTCCGACCCCTGGGGTACGTGGCTGCACAATGCCGAGGCCAAGCTGCCTGCTGGCGTCGACCTCGAACTCGTCTGTCTCGAGGGGCGCGCTCTCCTGGAACGTTCCGCCGCGACCGCCGAGGCGGCCGACGATCCGATCCAGGCGTCGATCCTTCGGGCGACCGCCCAACTGCTGATACCGCAGCGCGCCGCCGAGGACATCCTGGATGTCGCCACCGGCACCGGTCTGGCCAAGGCGATGATCGCCTACGGTCCCCGCGAGCTCGTCTCCCCGACCGCCGACTACCCGATCTTCGCCGACCGCCAGCGGGCACTGTTCGCCTCGTGGTACGAGTTCTTCCCCCGCTCGCAGGGCGCCCACTACGACTCCAGCACCGGAACGTGGACCTCCGGCACCTTCGACTCCTGCCACACTCGGCTGGAGGAGATCGCCGCGATGGGGTTCGATGTGGTGTACCTGCCGCCGATCCACCCGATCGGTTCGGCCTTCAAGAAGGGGCCCAACAACAGCCTTGACGCTGCTGCCGATGACCCCGGATCACCGTGGGCGGTGGGCAGCGCCGACGGCGGGCATGATGCGATCCACCCCGATCTGGGCGACTGGGACAGTTTCGACGCCCTCGTGGCCAAGGCCCGCGATCTGGGGATGGAGATCGCCCTCGACCTCGCCCTGCAGGCATCCCCGGACCACCCATGGGCGACCGAGCATCCGGAGTGGTTCACCACCCGTCTCGACGGCACCATCGCCTATGCGGAGAATCCCCCGAAGAAATACCAGGACATCTACCCGATCAACTTCGACAACGATCCCGAGGGGATCTACCACGAGGTCCTCCGAGTGCTGCGGGTCTGGATGGACCACGGCGTCCGGATCTTCCGGGTCGACAATCCCCACACCAAGCCGGTGCAGTTCTGGGCGCGGCTCTTCGCCGAGGTCCGGGTCACCGATCCTGATGTCCTCTTCTTCGCCGAGGCCTTCACCACGCCGGCCATGATGCACATGCTCGGCAAGGTCGGCTTCCAGTCCAGCTACACCTATTTCACCTGGCGGGAGACCAAGGAGGAGCTCACCGAGTACATCACCGAACTCAGCCGCAACACCGACGGGTTCTTCCGCCCCAACTTCTTCGTGAACACCCCGGACATCAACCCGTTCCACCTGCAGACCGGCAACCGGGCCATGTTCGCGATCCGGGCGATCCTCGCCGCCACCCTCTCCCCGGCGTGGGGGGTGTACTCGGGTTTCGAACTCTTCGAGCATGAGGCGCTCGCCCCCGGCAAGGAGGAGTACCTCAACTCGGAGAAGTACGAGTACCGCCCCCGGGACTACTCCACCCAGCCCAACCTCAACATGCTGATGGGCACCCTCAACGGCATCCGTCACGCCCATCCGGCCCTGCAGCAGTTGCGCCAGGTCGACTTCCATGAGGCGCCCAACGACCGGCTGCTGGCCTTCTCCAAGGTCGACGGCGACGACCGGATGCTCTGCTTCGTCTCTTTGGACCCCGACAAGCCGGTGGAGAGCACCGTCAGCGTCGACTGGGCCAGGCTCGGCCTCGCCGACGACGCGGTGGTGACGGTCCGCGACGAACTCACCGGCGCCACCTACACCTGGTCGCCCAACACCTTCGTCCGGCTGACTCCGGGTCAACCGGCGCACCTGTTGACGATCCTGTGATGCGCCCATTCAGCACGGCTCAGCTCCGGGTCGGCCCATGACCTCCCCACTCGCCGACGCCTGGCTCACCCACCTCGAGACGGTCCGCTGGTTCGGCGGAAAGGGCGCCGGGGCGCGGCTGATCGAACTCCAGGCGCTACCGTGGTGGACACCGGCCGAGGTGTTGCCCCGGGTCCGGAGCGAGATCGCCACTCTCGCCTTCGGCGACGGTCACCACGAGAACTATCAGCTGCTGGTCGCCCACCACACCGAGCGCCCGACCACCGGCGCCGTGCTGGGCACCATCAGTGACGAGGCGGGCGCGGAGGTGTTCGTCACCGACGCCACCACTGATCCGGCCGCGCTGGCCGCCTTCGTCGCCGCCACCGTGCCCGCCCACGGCGACCGCCCGGTGGCGGTGTGGCCCGGCGAGCAGTCCAACACCACCCTCACGCTGGGAGCCGACGACCTCTACAAGCTGTTCCGCCGGATCGAACCCGGCCCCAACCTGGACGCCGAAGTGCTCGTCGCGCTCAAGGGTGTCAGCGTTCCCCAGGTCAGGCACCGGTTGGTGGCCGACTGGCCCGAGGGAATCCGGTCCGACCTCGGCATCGTGATCGAGCGGGTGCCCCAGGCCCGGGACGGGTGGATTCTCGCCTCGTCGGCCTGTGCCGAAGGTCGGGACTTCACCGCCGAAGCCGTCGGCCTCGGCCGGGCGTTGGCCCGCGTCCACGCCCAGCTCCGGGAGACTTTCGGCACCAGTGTGGTCCCCGGCGATCGGCTGGCCGAGGTCATGACTGCTCGCCTCGACCATGCGCTCGCTGTGGCACCGGTGCTGGATCAGTATGCCGACGGTCTCCGGTCGAGGTTCGCCGTCCTCCACGGACGCGAGGTCGCCGTGCAACGGGTTCATGGCGACTTCCACCTCGGTCAGGCGCTCCTGGGGCGGGAGGGTTGGACCATCATCGACTTCGAGGGGGAGCCGGCCAAGACCGCCGCCGAACGCCGCGCGCCCGATGCAGTCTGGCGCGACGTGGCAGGTATGCTCCGCTCCTTCGACTATGCCCGCTCCGCGCACGCCGATCCCTCCGGGGCGTCGGCGACAGCGTGGGCCCGGGACTCCCGGAGGGCCTTCTGTGAGGGCTACTGTGGGTCGACCACTCCGGACGACATCCTGGGGGCCTATGAGGTGGACAAGGCGGTTTACGAGGTGCTGTACGAACTGCGCAACAGACCTGACTGGGTGGATATCCCGCTGACGGCTGTCCACACGGCTGCATCCTGATGGATGCGACATTTCTCACCCCACCATCAATCGACCGACATTGACACTGAGGAGAAACGATGGCCCACGATCCGTTCGGCGGACTGACCGGTTGGGATCTGGAGGGTTTCCACGCTGGCGGGGACACTGAGCTCTGGCGCCGGCTCGGCGCCCACGTCGTCACGCTGGTCGATGACGACCGCGGCGAGATCACCGGGACGCGATTCACCGTCTGGGCACCCAATGCTCGCGAGGTGAAGGTCAACGCCGACTTCAACTGGTGGACCGGTGATGCGATGCAGCTGATTCCCGGCGCCGGGGTCTGGGTCCTGTTCGTCGAGGGCGTCGGCGAAGGGACGCTCTACAAGTACAACGTTCTCGGTGCCGACGGGGTCTGGCGGGAGAAGGTCGACCCGATGGCGACCTTCGCCGAACAGGCTCCGGCCAACTCCTCCATCGTCTACGCCTCCAAGTTCTGGTGGGGTGACGACGCCTGGATGGCGGCGCGGGCGGACAGGAACGCCCAGAACGAACCGATGAGTGTCTACGAGGTTCACCTGGGGAGTTGGCGCAAGGGGAAGTCCTACCTGGACCTCGCCGACGAGTTGGTCGAGTACGTGACCTGGCAGGGCTACACCCATGTCGAGTTCCTCCCGGTCACCGAACATCCCTATGAGCCGTCCTGGGGTTACCAGGTGACCAACTACTTCGCCCCGGAGTCCCGCCTCGGAAAGCCGGACGACTTCCGACACCTGGTCGACCGCCTCCATCAGGCCGGGGTCGGGGTCATCCTCGACTGGGTCCCCGGCCATTTTCCCAAGGACGCCTGGGCCCTGGGGCGCTTCGATGGCACCGCGCTGTACGAACACGCCGATCCCCGTCAGGGCGAGCACAAGGACTGGGGAACCTACATCTTCAACTACGGCCGGAACGAGGTGAAGAGCTTCCTGGTCTCGAACGCTCTGTACTGGGCCCAGGAGTTCCACATCGACGCCCTGCGGGTCGACGCCGTCGCCTCGATGCTCTACCTCGACTACAGCCGCGAGGACGGGGAGTGGGTCCCGAACGCCTACGGTGGCAACCACAACCTCGAGGCCATCGACTTCCTCCGCTATGTCAACCGCCACCTGTATGAACGGGTTCCCGGGGTGACGATGATCGCCGAGGAGTCGACCAGCTATGACGGGGTGACCAAACCCACCAACCTCGGCGGGCTCGGCTTCGGCTTCAAGTGGACCATGGGCTGGATGAACGACACCCTGCGTTATCTGTCCCTGGAGCCGGTCTACCGGCAGTGGCACCACAACGAGATGACCTTCGCGATGGTCTACCAGTACTCAGAGAATTTCCTGCTGCCCATCAGCCACGATGAGGTCGTCCATGGCAAGGGCTCCATGATCAACAAGATCCCGCAGGATGCCTGGCGCCAGTTCGCCACTCTGCGCGCCTATTACGCCTTCATGTGGGCCTTTCCGGGCAAGCAGCTGCTCTTCATGGGTCAGGAGTTCGCCCAGCGCAGCGAGTTCAACGAGGCGGTGAGCCTGGAGTGGTGGGTCTCGGACCTGTGGGGTCACAAGGGCGTCCAGCATCTGGTGAAGGATCTCAACGCGGTGTACCGCAACCACCCGGCGCTGTGGCGATACGACAACGATCCCCGGGGTTTCCAGTGGATCAACGCCGATGATGCTGGCCACAACACCTTCAGCTGGATCCGCCGCGATGACGCCGGCCAGCAGATCGCGGTCATCATCAACTTCAGCTCCGAACCCTGGTACGACTACGAGCTCGGGTTGCCCGCCACCGGACGCTGGACCGAGATCCTCAACACCGACGCAAGCATCTATGACGGCGCAGGTGTGGGGAACATGGGGGCGGTGGTGGCCGAGCCGGGAGCATGGACCTCCTTCCCTGCCGTCGCGCGCGTGCAGGTGCCCCCGCTAGCTGCGGTCTTCCTGCGCCACGACGGTGCCGCGGAGTAGTGAGCGGCTCCGCGGCGCAGGTCATCCCGCGCCCTGACGGTCACACTGGCGATCTCGTCTGGCCTGACCGGGACGGTGCCGGGCAGCCGGTCGTCGCTCCCGATGCCGTCGGTCGCGCACCGGCCCACACCCGGACACGCGTCGCAACACCCGACAGCCCTGGTGCCGCTCCTCCCGGGGACAGCCAGGGTCTGGCGGGAGAGTTCAGAGCGGCGGCCACGCTCGCGTTCGACCAGGGACTGGGCCGGGTCGAGGCCCACGTGGCTCGGGACGACCGTGCCGCACGCCACGCGCTCCACCAGGCGGGCTTCCGGCTGGAAGGGCGGCTCCGGGACGGTGCGCGGGATGCGGAGGGTCTGGCCTACGACGTCCTGCTCTACGCACGTCTGGCCACCGACAACGTCGACGGACGCGACGGTTTCACGGCTGTGATGAACACCGTCACGCCGCGGAAGCGCCTCATCGCCCACGCCCTGGTGACCGACCAGACCGGGCGGGTCTACCTGTGCGAGACCTCATTCAAGCCCGACTGGGAGCTTCCCGGCGGGATCGTCGAACCGGGCGAGTCACCCCGCCGTGCGTGCGCGCGCGAGATCTCCGAGGAACTGGGACTCGACCTACAGCCCGGTCGCCTGCTGGTGGTTGACTGGCTCCGGCCCCATCTCGGCTGGGAGGACGCCCTTGAGGTGGTCTTCGCCACCGATCCGCTCACCCCCGCCGAGATCGCCCGCATCACCCCCGACGGAACCGAGATCCTGGCTGTCCACGCCCTCACCCTCGACGAAGCCTGTACCCGGGTGGCACCCTATGCAGTCGGGCGGCTGCGCGCAGCTTGGGCTGCCAGCCACACCGGTCGGCCCGGCTACCTTGAGGACGGCCTCCCCACCGACTGAACACGACCACCACGGGCCCGGTCAGCGTGGTTCGAGACGGCACCCCACGGCTCCTCGACCAGTACGGCGGCCTCCTCGGAGAGCGGGGCGGTCAGCGCATCACTCGTGGCCTGTCGCAGCCAATCTGCTGCATTCGCGGCACCAGCTGCGCCCTAGAACAGCGCCGAGGTCAGATCCCGGCGTGCCTTCAGCACCGCCGGATCAGTCTGGCCAACAGTCTCGAAGAGCTCCAGCAGCCGCTTGCGGACGACCTCCCTCTGTTCGCCGGCGGTGGACCGGATCACGTCCAGCAGCCGCTCGAAGGCACTCGTGGTGCTCCCCGCAGCGAGGTCGAGGTCGGCCAACGTGAGCTGGGCGTCGACATCGCTCGGGTCGGCCTCAGCACGGAGTCGGAGCGCCTCGGCGTCCACACCTTGGAGCCGGACGAGTAGCGAGGCCTGGGCCCGGCCGGCTGATGCCTCGGCGTCGGCCGGGTTGGCCTCGAGCAACCGGTCGAACTCCGCGACCGCGGCCACGAAGTCACCTGCGGCCAGCGCCGCGTCCGCAGCCTCGAAGCGAGGGTCCGGACCGCTGGGGGCCTCACCTGCCGGCGGCGCGATGGGCTGTGCCCGGCCGGTGATCCCGTTCTGGGCCGCCAGCGCCAGCAGTTGGTCGATGGCCTGCTTCGCGGTCGCCTTGTCCGCCGTCCCCTGGAACAACGGCGCCAACTGTCCGCCGATCACCCCGACGACCATCGGAACCGCCTGGATGCCCAGCGCCTGGGTCACCTGGGGTGCGGTGTCGATGTTCACCTGCACCAGCAGGTACGCACCTGCAGCCTCGTTGGCCAGCGATGCCAGGTCGGCACTCAACTGGTCCGCTCCGGCCTGCGGTGAGGTGAACTCCACCACCAGCGGATGCTGCATGGACGATCCCAGCGCCTGCTCGAACGAACGGTCATCGGCAGCGACGACGTACGTGGCACCGGCCGGGGCCGGCGGAGCAGGCTTGAGTGCGGACAGGTCCATCGCACCACCGGCGAACGGGAGAGAGGTCATGGCGCCATTCTGTCAGGTACCTCCACCCAGCCAAACCGAAGGCCACGCAGTGTCGACCGATGGGCAGCAGCGTGCCTCAACCAGCGCTCAGGAGGTGACAATGTGGGACCAGCGCTGGGCGCAGCCGCCATCGGCCCGGCATGATGGGCACCATGGTGAACGAACGCGCAGGACAGCCGGCCCGTCCCGAGGACCTGGTCGACATCGATGCTCTGGTCTCCGCCTACTACGACCGGGCGCCCGACCCGTCCAATCCTGATCAACAGGTCGTGTTCGGCACCTCCGGTCACCGGGGGTCCAGCCTGAAGACCTCCTTCAACGAGGCACACATCGTGGCCACCACGCAGGCCATCGTCGAGTACCGCGCCTCCCAGGGCATCACCGGTCCGCTCTTCATCGGGAAGGACACCCACGCGCTGTCGCTGCCCGCATGGACCTCGGCCATCGAGGTGCTTCACGCCGCGGGCGTCGACGTCCGCGCCGAGGCTCACGAGGACGACTACACCCCCACCCCGGCGGTCTCCCGCGCCATCATCGACCACAACCGCAAGCACAGCGGCCCCCGCGCCGACGGGATCGTCGTCACCCCGTCCCACAACCCGCCCACCGACGGCGGCTTCAAGTACAACCCGCCGCACGGGGGCCCGGCCGACTCCGATGCCACCTCGGTCATCGCCGCCAGGGCCAATGAACTGCTCGGCGACATCGCCTCGATCGCGCGCCAGCCGTACGCGAGGATCGCGGGCGAGGTCACCCGTCACGACTACCGCACGCCGTACTGCGCCGCGCTCGGTGGCATCATCGACCTGGACGCGATCCGCGGGGCAGGACTGTCCGTGGGTGCGGATCCGATGGGCGGCGCCTCGGTCCAGTACTGGGACCACATCGCCGAGGTGATGGGTCTCGGCCTCACGGTCATCAACCCGGCGGTCGACCCGCGGTGGCCCTTCATGACCCTGGACT
>JBKEBV010000153.1:0-7282 GCA_047973315.1 Propioniciclava sp. | reverse complement strand
TTGGCGCCATCGGGTCTCGGGAAGGGAGATGCTGATCGCTGCGACGGGGGTGCCGGTGGCGTCGTGGACCAGGGCGCCGACACAGTTGAGGCCGAAGTTCGATTCGCCGTGCTCGACCGCGTACCCGCGTGCGCGCGCCTCGATCAGATCCGGCATGAGCGCGGTCAAGGTGGGGCGGCTGCGCTCGGTCATCATCGGGAGCGAATCCGGCTCGGGGTAGAGCGAGGCGAGTTGTTCGTCGGTGAGGGCCGACAGCAGTGCCTTCCCGACGCTGGTGCAGGAGGCAGGGAGCCGCTGGCCGATGCTCGACGGGATCGCGATCAGCGGCCGACGCTCGATCTTGGCCAGGTAGAACGCCAGAGAGCCTTGCCGGATGGCCACGCTCGCGGTCTCGTCGGTGCGTTCGGACAGTTCGCGGGCCACCCCGTTGGCCGCGCCCAAAAGGTCGAAGCGCGCCGCATAGGCGTTGCCGAGGTGGAGCAGGTTGACTCCCAAGGAGTATCTGCCGGTGTTCTCGTTCTTCACCAGATAGCCGCGGGCCGTCAGCGTCGTCAACAACTCGTGAGCGGTCGACCGGGGGAGTCCGGTGGCCTTGATGACGTCGGTGGCCGCGAGACTCTCCGGGCCCTGGAGAAACAGCTCCAGGATGTCCAGGGTCCTCACGACGGCGGGAGTCAGTCGAGCCATGGGGTCACTGTAGGACCTCCGTCCCCGAATCTCTTGACGAGGCGTCCAGCCATCCGTAGAATGTCCGATATCTCGTACAAATGACGAAATATTGAACCACGATGGAGTGGGAGGAAGCGCATGACCCAACTCGCCGCGATCATCGGCTCCGGCAATATCGGATCCGACCTGATGATGAAACTCCTCAAGAGCGACGGTCCCCTGCGGATGGGTGCACTCGTCGGCATCGACCCGCAATCGGACGGGCTGGGCCGAGCCCGGAAGGCTGGCGTCACGGCCATCGACACCGGCGTCGGCGGCCTGATCCAGAGCCCGCAGTTCTCCGACATCAGTATCGTCTTCGATGCGACGTCGGCAGGCGCGCACTTGGTGAACGCAGCCAAGCTCACCGAGGCCAAGCCGGACATCCGCATCATCGATCTCACCCCGGCAGCGATCGGCCCGTACTGCATTCCGGTGGTCAACCTCACCGAGCATCTCGACGCGCCGAACCTCAACATGGTGACCTGCGGCGGCCAGGCGACGGTCCCCATGGTCGCGGCCGTCTCCAGCGTCACCCAGGTCCACTACGGCGAGATCGTCGCCTCGATCTCCAGCCGGTCCGCCGGTCCGGGAACGCGCGCGAGCATCGATGAGTTCACCGAGACCACGGCGCAGGCGATCCGGGTGATCGGCGGCGCCGAGCACAGCAAGGCGATCATCGTGCTCAACCCGGCCGAACCACCGCTGCTCATGCGCGACACCGTCTACACCCTGACCGACGACGCCGACCGGGACGCCATCGCCCAGGCGATCACCGAGATGGTGGCGAGGGTCGCCGCCTACGTCCCGGGGTACCGCCTCAAGCAGCCGGTGCAATTCGACACCATCGACGAACCGGTGCTCGTTCCGGGGTACGGACCGTTCACCGGGCTCCGGACGACGATCTTCCTCGAGGTGCAGGGCGCTGCGGACTACCTGCCGGAGTACGCCGGAAACCTCGACATCATGACCTCTGCCGCGGTGCGCGCAGGCGAGGCCATCGCCGCCGACCTCAACGAGCGCGAAGGAGCCCTCCGGTGAGTGCAAACCTCTTCATCTCCGACGTCACCCTGCGCGACGGCAGCCATGCGGTGCGCCATCAGTACACCCTCGATCAGATCCGTGCCGTCGTCGGCGCCCTCGATTCCGCCGGTGTGGACAGCATCGAAGTCGCCCACGGCGACGGTCTCAGCGGCTCGACCGTCACCTACGGGTTCGCCCGGCACGCCGACGTCGCCATGATCGAAGCCGCCGCCGAGACCGCCCAGCAGGCGGCCATCGCCACCCTGCTCCTGCCCGGGGTGGGCACGATCCGCGAACTCAAGGACGCCGCGGCCGCCGGGGCGAGCTATGTGCGGGTCGCCACCCACTGCACCGAGGCCGACATCGCCGCCCAGCACATCGCCACCGCCCGCGAGATCGGTCTGAACGTCGCCGGCTTCCTGATGATGAGCGCCCTGACCACGCCGGAGAAACTCGCCGAGCAGGCCCGGCTGATGGAGTCCTACGGCGCGCAGTGCGTCTATGTGACCGACTCCAGCGGTGGGCTCACCACCGAGGGAATCGTCGCGCGGGTCCGGGCGCTGCGGGACGTGCTCGACGACGCCACCGAGATCGGCATCCATGCTCACGAGAACCTCTCACTCAGCGTCGCCAACTCGGTGGCGGCCGTCGAAGCGGGGGCCTACCGGGTGGACGCCAGCCTCGCCGGTCAGGGCGCGGGCGCCGGGAACACCCCGCTGGAGGTCTTCATCGCCGTCACCGACCGGCTCGCTTGGAAGACCGGCGTTGATCTGAAAACCCTTCTGGATGCTGCCGACGATGTCATCCGACCTCTTCAGGGGCGCCCGGTCCGGGTGGACCGGGAGACGCTCGCGCTCGGGTACGCCAACGTCTACGGCAGCTTCCTGCTGCACGCCGAGCGGGCCGCACAACGTTACGGCGTCCCGACCTTCGACATCCTGGTCGAACTCGGCCGCCGCAAGATGGTCGGCGGCCAGGAGGACATGATCGTCGACGTCGCTCTCGACCTCGCCCGGGAGCGCGCTCCTCAGACCGCGTGACCGGACGCGAACCCGACGGCCTCCCAGGCGGAGGCCGGGCAAGAACCACCCCGAGAGGGTCCGGAGCACCCCTCTCACCCCTCCAAGTAGTGAAGGAAGACATCAATGAAGATCAGGACCCGACTACTCGCCGCCGCAGCCGCCGTCACCGCACTGGGACTGGTGGGCTGCAGTTCCGCCGCGACCGGCGGTACCGCCGGATCCGGTGAGGCCCAGGTGTTCAAGCTCGGCCACATTGCTCCTCCCGGCACCGCCTATGACGACTTCGCTGCCAGATTCGGCGAGCTGCTCGAGGAGAAGTCCGGAGGGCGGTACACCATCGAGGTCTATCCCTCAGGCCAGCTGGGCGTAGACCGCGAACTGATGGAGTCGCTCCAGGTGGGCAACGTCGATTTCACCGTCATCACCGCCTCCGACATCAACCAGTTCGTGCCCGAGATGGCCGTCCAGGATCTTCCCTACCTGTTCCGTGACTGGGATCACGTCGAGGCCTTCCTCGATGCGGAAGCTGCCACCGAGCTGTACGCCCTGACCGATCAGGTCGGAATGAAGACCCTGGCGTTCATGCCGCGCGGCTTCCGGGACGTGACCACCAACGTGAAGCCGATCGAGACTCCCGACGATCTGCAGGGGCTGAAGATCCGCGTCGCTGAGAGCGAGGTCTACCTCCAGACGTTCAAAGACCTTGGCGCCAACGCTCAGGCCATGGCCTGGAGTGAGGTCTTCACCGCCCTCCAGCAGGGGACCGTGGATGCCCAGGAGAACACCGTGGTGACGACGCGCGACTACAAGATCAACGAGGTCCAGACCTACATGTCCAAGACCGAGCACTTCTTCGCCTTCGCGGCCCTGCAGATGAACACCGCCCTGTTCGACGGCATGAGCCCTGAGGACCAGGCCCTCATCGCCGAGGCGGCCCTCGAAGCGGCGAAGGAGTCCGGCCTGGATCAGAAGAACAACGAGGAGGCCGCTGCGCAGGAGATGGCCGATGCCGGCCTGATCATCAACGAGGTCGCCGACAAGGAAGCGTTCGCCGCCAAGGTGCAGCCCGTCTACGACGAGTACTTCACCAACCATGACCGGACCTACTTCGACCAGATCCAGGCCATCGGCTGACCAGCGTCCGGGTGGCGTCACCGCGCCGCCACCCGGGCCTGCTCCCGGCACCACCGTTCCCTGTCCCACTCAATCCCTCACCATTCCGCACCTCAACGAGGAGGAGCCAAGGCCGTGGTCACACTCAACAAGATCTTCACCGGCGTCAACAGGGTGGTCGGCTGGCTACTCATTGCCCTGTTCGCCGTCATGACGGTGTCCTATTTCGGACAGGTCGTCCTGCGCTACGTCTTCCAGACCGGCATCGCCTGGACCGAGGAGCTCACCCGCTACAGCCAGGTGGCCCTCATCATGTTCGGCACGGCCGTGCTGGCCGGCAAGAACGGCAACATCAACGTCAGCGTCCTGGAGCACGTAGTGCCCCAACGCTTCGAGAAGTGGGTCGTCATCGGACAGCAACTCATCACCGCGGCCTTCTTCGTGGTGGCGATCATGATCTCCTTCGACTTCATCGCGCTGGCCGGGAGCCAGGTGTCGACGAACATGCGCATTCCGATGCAATGGGTGTATGCGATCTTCCCCCTCGCGTACACCGTGCTGGTGTTCAACGTGGTGGTCTTCATCGTCAACACGATTACCGGCCACGCCGCGGCGACGCCCGGGACTGCGAGCGACGAGGCGGCCGTGTGATGCCTGCTCTCCTGTTCGGAATCGCCCTGCTGCTCCTCATCCTCGGGGTGCCGATCGTGACAGCCTTGGGGCTCTCGTCGACGATCTTCGCCTACGCCAACGGCATCCAGCCGGTTGTCGTGATCCAGAAGATGTTCGCCGGCGTGGACTCCACCCCGCTGCTCGCTGTCCCGTTCTTCGTGCTCGCCGGTGACCTGATGAACCGTGGCGGCATCGCCAAGCGCATCGTCCGGATGGCCTCGGCGGCGGTGGGCAATATTCATGGCGGTGTCGGGATCGTCGCCATCATCGCGTGCATGTTCTTCGCCGCCATCTCTGGCAGCGGGATCGCGACGGCCGCCGCTATCGGAGGGGTGATGCTCGCGGGCCTGCTGCGGGCCGGCTACAGCCGCGGGTTCTCTGCGGCGATCGTGGCCAGTGCCAGCCCGTTGGGGATCATTCTCCCCCCGAGCATCGCCTTCATCATCTACGCCGTCCTGGCCAAGGTGTCGGTCGCCGACCTGTACAAGGTGGGTATTCCGGCCGGCATCATCGTCGGAGTCGCCCTCATCGTCCCGACCTACATCATCGCCCGCAAACGGAACTACAAGGCAGCCGCAGCCCAGATCGCCTCCGGTGAGGTTGACCTTCCGGGGGTCCCGGCTGCCGAGAACCAGGCAAAGCTGAGTGGGTTCCGGGCCTTCCTCGACGCCGTCTGGGCCCTGGGCACGCCGGTCATCATCGTCGGTGGCGTCTTCGCCGGGGTCTTCACCCCGACCGAGTCAGCCGTGGTGGCGGTCGTCTACTCGATCATCATCGGCATCTTCGTCTACCGCGAGATGTCATGGAAGGACCTCCCGGAGATCTTCCTGCACTCGGCACTGTCCACGGCGGCGATCATGGTCATCATGGCTGCGGCCTCGCTGTTCGCGTGGGTGATGGTCTATGTGCGGATCCCGCAGACCATCCTCGATTCGGTGCTGGGAACCACCGACAACCCGTTGCTGATTCTGCTGATGATCAACTTGGTGGTCCTCATCGCCGGCATGTTCATGGAATCGGGATCGATCCAGTACATCCTGGTCCCGATCGCGCTCCCGATCGCCCTGGCGCTGGGCATCGACCCGGTGCACTTCGGCATCATTCTGGTGGTCAACCTGGCCATCGGCATGATGACACCACCGTTCGGCATCACCCTGTTCACCACAGCCCGCGTCTTCGGCACATCGATCCAGGCGATCTCGCGCGAGGTCCTGCCCTTCCTGCTCGCCATGATCGTGGCCCTGCTGCTCATCACCTTCGTGCCATCCCTGGTGATGTGGATCGTCTGAGCCCCGTAACCCCAACCAAGAGGAGAGAGAACACCCATGAGCACAACCAAGCCGGAAATCGCCCGCAGGATCACCACCGGCGGACTCACGACGAACTACCACGACGAGGGCGACGGGCGTCCGCTGATCCTGCTGCACGGATCCGGCCCCGGGGTGACCGCTTGGGCCAACTGGCGGCTCGTCATCCCGCAGCTCTCGCCGTCGCGACGGGTCATCGCCCCCGATCTGGTGGGCTTCGGCTACACCGAACGACCCGAAGGTCTGCGCTTCACCATGGACTCCTGGACCGCCCAGGTCATCGACCTGATGGATGCCCTCGGGATCGAGAAAGCCGACCTCGTCGGCAACTCGTTCGGCGGCGGGCTCGCGCTGCGACTCGCGATCCAGCACCCTGACCGCGTCGGGCGGCTCGTCCTGATGGGCAGCATGGGGATCAGCTTTCCCATCACGCACGGGCTGGATGCCGTCTGGGGCTACACCCCCTCACCGGAGAACATGCTGGCCGTGCTCGATCTGTTCGTCGACAACAAGGCGCTCGCCACCCCGGATCTGGCCAACCTCCGCTATGAGGCGAGCATCCAGCCCGGCTTCCAGGACGCGTTCGCCTCCATGTTCCCCGAGCCCCGCCAAGCAGGGGTGGAGAGCATGGCATCGCCGGAGGACGCCATCGGCAAGATCGGCAACCGGACGCTGATCGTGCACGGCCGGGAGGATCAGGTGATTCCGCTGGACAACTCCTTCCGGCTGCTGCAGCTGATCGACGACGCCCAACTCCACGTGTTCGGACACTGCGGCCACTGGACCCAGATTGAGCAGACCGACCGGTTCTGTGGTCTGGTCAACGACTTCCTGTCCGAGGACTGACCTCGTGGAAGGAGCAACCATGCCTGTCGCCGATGACGTGCTTCACCGGTTGGCCGCGAGCCTGCGCGAGGCGGAGCGTACCGGTGTTCCGCGGGGGCCGCTGTCCTCGGATCACCCCGACTTGTCGATCCCGGACGCGTATCGGATCCAGCGGGTCACCATTGACCAGAAGGTGTCCGACGGTGAGCAGATCACCGGGAAGAAGATCGGCCTGACGTCGCAGGCGATGCAGGACCTGCTCGGCGTCGGCCAGCCCGACTACGGCCACCTGCTGACCAGCATGGAGGTGGAGGGGAATCGGACCGATGTCGCCAGCCTGGTCCAGCCCCGCGTCGAAGCCGAGATCGCCTTCGTCCTGGCCCGTGATCTGCCGATGAGCGGGGTGACTTCCGCCCAGGTGATCGACGCCACCGGTCACGTGGTCGCCGCTTTGGAGATCGTCGACAGTCGGGTGGCTGACTGGAAGATCACTATCGTCGACACGGTCGCCGACAACGCGTCCTCGGGCCGCTACGTGCTGGGTGATCGGCGGGTGGACCCGCGGAGCATCGAGCTGCCGGCGGTCGCCATGCGCTTCACCAGGAACGGCGC
>JBKEBV010000097.1:0-2894 GCA_047973315.1 Propioniciclava sp. | reverse complement strand
CTTCACCCACATAGAAGGTGTAGGTCTGCGGACCGGCGGTCTTGGCGACGCCGCCGTCATCGAACGTCGAGGTCACATCGAAGGTGTAGGCACCCTCGGCGGTGAAGCCCCAGTTCAGGTGCTCGTGGTTGGCGGTGCTGGAGAACGACCAGTCGTCCTTCGAGGTGTTCAACCACTCGACGGGTCCCTCCTCGCCGCTCTGCCAGGTCGCGAACGTTCCGGGACCGTCGAAGTTGCTCACCGTGTGGGTGACATCGATCGAGTTGGCCGGGTAGTCGGAGGTGTTGTATCCGAACCCGAGGAACACCTGCCCCAACTGGTTGGTCTGTGGCAGCAGGTAGTACGTCGCGCCGTTGTCGATACCGAGCACGGCCGACGTCGCCGCGCCCGCGGTGCGCGCTGCCACGGAAGGCTTGGCCTGGACGACGAACTCTTCCGGCGCGTGGTTGCCGAACTCGTCCGAGTGCAGCACCAGTGCGGGCTCTCCGGCGGCGTCCTTCTCGATGTAGAAGCCGTCGGCGTGGCCCTCCGAGAGAACCATACGACCGTCATACGGGCCCGCAGCACTGGCTGCAGAAGCACCGAGAGCGGTGGCGACCAGCGCCAGTCCGACTCCGGTGGCGACCGCTGTGCGCGGTCTGGTCAGGAGCGATGTCATACGCGACATCCTTTCTTTTTGGTTCGGCCGTTTCCGACCGGTGTTGTGAGCGCATGCTCACGGGGGTTCAGGTCGGTGACGCCGGTTCAGCGCGCTGCGAGGCGGCGCGGCATCCGCTGACGCGGTGCGAGGGCAGCAGCCCCGAAGAAGGCCACCCCAACGACCAGCAGCGCACCCGCCAGTCCCGCAAGGTCTGCAATCGTCTCGGGATCGGCACCCGTTTCGGCCAGGCCACCCGGGCCGCCTCCCGCGCCGGCGGCGGTCAGTTCGCACTCCTCACCGCTGGCGGTGCGCCCGACGTAGGTGGTCACCGTCTGCTCGCGCGCGGCCGAAGCCGGGTCCCCCTCACCGACGAAGAAGGTCAGGGTGGCCGTCCCGCTCTCCGCGGCGCCGTCGATCGTGCCCGCATACGTCAGGTCGGCATAGTACGCCCCGGGTTCGGTGAAGGCCCAGATGCCGTGGACGTGGACACCGCTGGTGCCGACGTCGATGTTGGTGCTGCGCGGGAACCCGTTCACGGTGCCGAAGTACTCGGTTCCCGGCTGCCCCCACGAGTTCATGGTGTAAACCGCCAGCTGGCCGGGACCCTCCAGGTTGTCGAGCGTGAGGCTGACCTGACCCTGCGCATGGCCAGCGATGGTCGGATGCTGGCTGTTCCAGCCCAGCCAGGGAACGCCGGGCTGCTGGGTGAGCGGGATCTGCCACACTTCTCCGGAACCGAGGAAGTCGAATGCACCGCCCGGTGCCTGCGACTTCGCGGCATCGGTGAGATGGAAGATCAACCCACCCGGGTCGACCCATTGCGCGGGCGAGGTGCGGTCGTCCTTGATCCGGGGCAGCAGCGTGCCGCCTTCCATCACCGGCCCGAAGTCGTAGTGTCCCTCCGTGACGACATCGATGTTCTCTGCACCGACCGTCGTGGTCACGGGAGTCGCAATGCACTCCTGGGCGGCCTGGGCCGCGGGGGCAACCTCCATCCCGGACCAGCCCACCAGTGACCCGGTGACGTCGCGGACCACGAGTCGGTGATCACCGATCGCGGCACCGGGCGGAACCGCGATCGTGAACGTGCCCTCGGCGTTGACCTGTTTCCACCCGAGATCGGTGGGCGTGGACAGCATCCACGCCGACACCCAGTGGCTGGCGTTCGCAGCGGGAATCGAGACCGTCACCTGCGCACCGGGGGCCACCGGCGACACCGCGACCGTCACGCCGCCCTGCGCGCCGTCGGTCAGGATCTCCGGGTCGGGCGCCGCGAGCGGTGCGGACGGGGCCACGGTCGAGTCGATGCGCTCCGGGCTTTCGGACGGGTCGGGGGTCTCGGTCGGGTCCGGAGTCTCGGTCGGATCCGGAGTCTCGGTCGGGTCCGGAGTCTCACCCGGGTCCGGAGTCTCGGACGGGTCCGGAGTCTCGGACGGGTCCGGAGTCTCGGTCGGGTCCGGGGTCTCGGTCGGGTCCGGCGGTGGAACCTGATCGCCGTTGCCCACCAGGAACGAATAGGTCTGCGGCGCCGACCGGATCGTTCCGCCGGAGACGAGGTCCGCCTCGGCGACGAAGGTCAGCTCGAACGTGCCTGACGCGGTGAACACCCAGTTGGCGTGCGTGTGCGCGCCGACATGCTCGGTGATGGTCCGCAGCGATGGATCCGTCGAGCTCAGCACCCGCTCCGGTTCGCCCTCCAGCCCGTTCAGATACACCTCGAGGCCGCCGGGCCCGGCGAAGTCTTGCAACACGATCCGCACGCTGTCGGCCTCGAACGCACCGCGGGGCAGCGACTCGGTCTCCCACCCGGCCCACAGTTCACCAGGCGTATAGGTCTGGGAGATCCTCCAGATCGTGGTGTCCGGGGCTCCCAGGAACGCGTAGGCGGCCAGGTCGGGGACCTGATCCTGCTGCGAATCGGTGATGTGGAACAGGACGTCGTCCGGCTCCAGCACCTGGCCGGCGCCGGATTCGAGGTCGGCACGGGTCTTCAGGACCAGAGTGTCTTCCTGGTAGCGCACACTCACGGCGTCGGTGTGCTGATGGTCCAGCACAATCGACCGATCGGCCGCCTGCGCGGCCGCGGCGACGCCGGAGACCGACCCCGCCAGCACACAGAGCGCGCCCGCCAGCGCCAGAAGACGGCGAGGGGAGCGGCGCGACGAACGAGAAGGAACAGGCGTCACGGTGACGGACATGCAGGAGGCTTTCCGCATCGAAGCGGGGGCGGCATTGTCCGCCCCACACGAACAAA
>JBKEBV010000234.1:0-3028 GCA_047973315.1 Propioniciclava sp. | reverse complement strand
GGGGGTTCCCCGACGGCTCAAGTGGACATGCGTGCTCGCGTAGGTGCCAGCCAGTCTTGCGTCGGGCACCACAATCGGCACATCGCCGCAGGCGCGAAGCACACGGCGACGCTGCTCGGCTGGCTCGGCATGCGACTCCGCGCCGACAAGCAACTCCGACAGGACGAACACGCTGATGGCGACCGCTTCGGTGCGATGTTCCCGGAGCCAACGGCGAGCCGGACCGTCACCCCGTTGCCTGCCTTCCCTGATGACGTCTACAAGGAAGGTGGTGTCGAGGTGGATCACCAGACCGGCACCCGCACCGGGTCCTGACGACGGGCCTCGACCACGGCGTCGATCGCCGCCAGAGTCTTCTCCGAGACCTCGGCCCGATCCAACGCGTCCAGCAGGTCACCGGCGGTCGAGCCGACTGGCGGAGCAGCCCGTGGCACCCGGATCCCGGGGACGCCCCACCTCACGACCGACCCGGATACGGTCACCCCCGGGTGCGCTGTCGCTCGGCTCGGAAGCTGACGATGCGGCCGATCAACTCCGTCGGGAGCGGCCGCCCGACAGGGAACTGGATCGCACCCTTGCTGTGCCGCAGTCCGAGTTCGTCGAGCTCGGTGACGAAGGCGCTCACCCCCTCGGGTCCCGGATACAGGCCGACGTGGTGTTTCGCCGCAGCGATGTGGACCAGGTTGCCCTTGAGGGTGAAGGTCGGCATCCCCCAACTGATCTTCTCCCCGGCCTCAGGTACCAGGTCTCGCACGAGCGAGCAGAGCTCGCGCAGCAGGAGCTGATGGTCGGCGCCCTGCTCGGCGATGTAGTCGTCCACGGCTGTCATCGGCCTCCCTCCACCACGTCGGTCACGCTACCGGCAAGGCTGCGTCCTGGATAGCGCCGGCGTCGGCGTCGACCGTTCCCGCAGCGACCCGGTCTGGTCGTCCGTGACGTCGTCGGGACAGGGTGATGACGGCGACCGCGCCGTGATCCGGGATAAACTCCGCAGCGAACCAACCCTTCACGGCAGGAGACCTCGTGAGCACGCCTGAGGCGCCCGGGACGGCTGCAGCGGAACAGTCCGAGCAAGCAGACCGCGCCGAGGCGACACCGTCAGCGCCCCGAGTATCGCCCCCCTGGCCCGGGACAGGGGGGCTGCTGGCGGTGAGTGGCGCCGTCGGGCTGGCGACCGCTTTCGTGGTGCTCGTCGGTCTCGACCTGGGCACCCGTCCCCCCCTTCCGGCCCGGATCCAGGCGGTGCCGATCACCGGCCTGGTGTCCCTGATCGGCGACCTCGCTGCCCGGCTGGCGGCCTTCACCACCCTGGGGGCGCTGGCGGCTGCCCTGCTCGAACGCGCTCAACATGACGGCCGAACGTCCCCGTCCGGCGCACCCTACCTCCGCATCGCCGGGCGCGCCGCCCAGGTCTGGTTGTGGGCCAGCCTGCTCAACACCATCGCCAACACCGCCTATGTCAACGGCGTCCCGATGGCGGTCATCACCACGCCTGCCACCTGGCTGACCTTCCTCGGCGCCACCGGGTCCATGATCGCCTGGACCGGGTCGGCCGTCGTCGCCGCGGTCATCGTGGTCGCCGCCTACCGCACGCGGTCACGGGCCGCACTCGTGCTGTGCTTCGCCGCCGGGGTCGCCGCGCAACTGTTCGTCGTGGTCACCGGCAATGTCACCATCGGGCTCGACCACGACTGGGCGACCGATGCCGCCATCATCGCCACCCTCGCGCTGCTCCCGGCCGCAGCCCTCGTGCTGGGAGTCTGGTTGCGGGGCCTGCAGCCGGACACGACCCCCGCGGGCGAGTCCTCCGCCGGGGCCACTGACGGGACCGACGAGCTCATCGGCTCGCGGGTGCAGCTGGCCAGCCGAATGCTGCTGCCCGCCGCTGGGCTGGCGCTCGCCGGACACGCCGCCGTCGCCTGGCAGCAACTCGCCGGGGAACCCGCCGCGAGCCAGGCCTACGGCCAGGTCTCGATCGCCCTGCTGGTGGCCCTGGCCATCCTCGGGGCGCTGGCGGGCTGGCGTCTGATCGCCCGCCTCGCCCGCCGACCGGTGCTGGCCTTGAGGTCGCTCAGCGTCGATATCGTGGTGCTGATTCTGTTCCTCGCCCTGCTGTCGGCGGAGAACCACCTCCCCTCCCCGCGGTTCCTCGTCCCGCAGAACACCGAGATCAACTACCTCGGCTACATCGTCTCCCTGCCACCGACGCTGGAACGGATCCTCGGCCTCGCCCGGCCCAACGTGTTGTGGATCACCATCGTCGTCGCCGCTGTCACCGCCTATGTGGCCGGCATGGTTCGGGTCCGGCACCGTGGCGGACGGTGGCCGGTGGCCCGGCTGATCTCCTGGGTGGCGTCCTGGTTCCTGGTCGCCTTCATCGCGATGAGCGGGCTGTGGGAGTACTCGACGGTCATGTACTCCTGGCACATGGTGGTGCACATGACGGTCAACATGCTCGTCCCGGTGCTGGCTGTTCTCGGCGCACCGGTCGGCCTGATCCGCGCCGCGACCGACCCGGAGGCCGTGCCGACCAGCCTCGGCACTCTGGCCACCTCGATCGAACAGAACCGAGGTTGGCAGCTCCTCACCAGCCCGCCGGTGGCCTGGCTCACCTACGTCGGCAGCCTGTTCGCGGTCTACTTCACGCCCGTCTTCCCGTGGCTGATGCGCTACCACTGGGCCCACCAGCTGATGCTGCTGTTCTTCATGGCGACCGGCTACTTCTTCTTCAGCCTCATCGTCGGGATCGACCACACCACCCGGTCCATCCCTCACCTGATCAAGCTGGCTCTGGTCATCTCGATCATGCCGTTCCACGCCGTGTTCGCCGTCGGAATCCTCAGTTCACGCAGTCTGATCGGTGGCGAGTTCTACCAGGCGCTGGCGATTCCGTGGATGACCGACCTGATGGCCGACCAGAACATCGCCGGTCAGGCCACCTGGATCCTCGGTGAGGTGCCGTTGTTCATCGTCCTCATCGCGCTGGCGTTCCAATGGTTCCGCTCGGACTCCCGCGACGCCCAGCAGA
>JBKEBV010000162.1:0-3755 GCA_047973315.1 Propioniciclava sp. | reverse complement strand
GAGCAGGCGACCCGGGTCGGCATGCCCTACGTCAACCAGCGCTGGCTGGGTGGCATGCTCACCAACTTCGCCACGATCAGCAAGCGCACCTCCAAGATGAAGGAACTGGAGGCCATCGACTTCACCGATGTCGCCGCTTCCGGTCTCACGAAGAAGGAACTGCTGCAGCAGGAGCGCAAGAAGGACAAGCTGGAGAAGACGCTCGGCGGTATCCGCGACATGCACAAGCTGCCGCAGGCCGTCTGGGTGGTCGACACCAAGAAGGAACACCTGGCGATCGACGAGGCGCGCAAGCTGCGCATTCCGATCGTCGGCATCCTCGACACCAACTGCGATCCCGACGAGGTCGACTACGCGATCCCGGGCAACGACGACGCGATCCGCTCGGTCGCCCTGCTCACCCGGATCATCGCCGATGCGGTGGCCGAGGGACTGCTGGCCCGTGGCGGCGGTTCTGCCACCGGCGAGGAGGCTGAGCCGATGGCCGAATGGGAGCGCGAACTCCTGGGCGCCACCGAGGCAGCCGCCGTCCCCGAGGCGGTCGACGCTGAGGCCGTGGCCGCCGATGAGGCCGCCGCCGTCGTTGATGGAGCAGCAACCGATGCTGCTGTCGAGGCGACCGAGGCTGCACCGGCGGATGCGCCGGAATCCAAGTAATACCCACCTCACCAGCCCAGAAAGAGAGTTCCATGGCAATCACTGCTGCCGATGTGAAGAAGCTCCGTGACGCCACCGGCGCCGGGATGATGGACGCCAAGAAGGCGCTCACCGAGGCTGACGGCGACTTCGAGGCGGCCACCGAGATCCTCCGGGTGTCGGGTGCGGCCAAGGTCAGCGGCCGTGCTGACCGCGAGGCCGCCAACGGCCTGGTCGCCTCGGTGGGAACCACGCTCATCCAACTCGGCGCCGAGACCGACTTCGTCGCCAAGAACGCCGACTTCGTGGCACTGGCCGACGAGGTCGTCACCGCGATCGACGCCTCAGACGCCACCGACGTCGAGGCCGCCAAGGCCGTCAAGCTCGAGTCCGGCGCAGGCGTTGACGAGGCGGTTCAGGCGCTCGCGGCGAAGATCGGTGAGAAGCTCGAGCTGGCCGCCGTCGCGCACTACGAGGCGCCGGTCGTGGTGTACCTCCACCGTCGCAGCCAGGACCTGCCGCCGCAGGTGGGCGTCATGATCGAGTACGCCGGCGGGTCGGAGGAATTCGTCAAGGGCATCGCGATGCAGATCGCCGCCATGAGTCCCGATTACCTCGATCGGGAATCGGTTCCTGCCGCGGTGGTGGAGAAGGAACGCCACGTCGCCGAGCTCACCGCCAAGGAGGAGGGCAAGCCCGATCACATCATCGGGCATATCGTCGAGGGCCGTCTGAACGGCTTCTACAAGGAGGTCTGCCTCCTGGAGCAGCCGTCGGTGTCGGAGGACAAGGTGACCGTCGGCAAGCTCCTCGAGCAGAACGGGGTGACGGTGAAGCGGTTCGTGCGCTTCGCCGCCGACGCCTGAGGTCAACGCCTGGTCTCCAGGTGATCTACAGTGGCATGCGCCGGCGTCCGGCGCATGCCACTTCTCATGCCCGACCTGAATGAAGGGGATCTCCTCGATGGCGAGTCCGTACCACCGCGTCCTGCTCAAACTCTCCGGAGAGGCTTTCGGTGGTGGGAGGGTCGGCGTCGATCCCGATGTGATCGCCGGTGTCGCCGAGGAGCTTGCCGCGATCGTCCTTGGCCAGAAGGTTCAGGTG
Organism: Propioniciclava sp.; assembly: GCA_047973315.1. GTDB lineage: Bacteria > Actinomycetota > Actinomycetes > Propionibacteriales > Propionibacteriaceae > Propioniciclava. The sequence goes on along the minus strand of JBKEBV010000162.1, from coordinate 2,015 downwards.
GCGGTCGTCACCGGAGGGGGAAACTTCTTCCGCGGTGCCGAACTGCAGCAGCGGGGTATGGAACGCCGGCGGGCCGACTACATGGGCATGCTGGGCACCGTGATGAACTGCCTCGCCCTGCAGGACTTTCTCGAACAGGCAGGTGTGCCCACTCGGGTGCAGACGGCGATCACCATGGGACAGGTCGCCGAGCCCTACGTTCCGCTCCGCGCGGTCCGGCATCTGGAGAAGGGCCGCATCGTGCTGTTCGGCGCCGGGTCCGGCATGCCGTTCTTCTCCACGGACACCGTCGCCGCGCAGCGTGCCCTGGAAATCGGTGCCGATGTCCTGCTGATGAGCAAGAACGGCACCGACGGCGTTTACGACGCCGACCCGGCGACCAACCCCGAGGCGCGGCGGTACGATTCGCTCACCTACAACGATTTCCTCGCGCAGGACCTCAAGGTTGCCGACGCCACCGCAGTCAGCCTCGCCCGGGACAACGGGCTGCCGATGATCTTCTTCGACCTCGGTGTGCGCGGGAACATCGCTCGCGTCATCGCAGGTGAGAGTATCGGTACCACCGTCCACTCCTGAACCGCAGCCAGAAAGGTCCGCCGTCGTGATCTCCGACATCCTCAAACAGGCCGAGCACAAGATGAAGGCCACCATCGAGCACGCCCAGGAGGACTTCGGGTCCATCCGAACCGGGCGCGCACACCCCGCCATGTTCAACTCGCTCCTGGCCGACTACTACGGTGCTCCCACGCCGCTGCAGCAGCTGGCGACCTTCCAGGTTCCCGAGGCGCGGGTGGTGCTGATCGCTCCCTTCGACCCCGCTGCCATGGACGGCATCGAGAAAGCGATCCGTGATTCCGACCTCGGGGTGAATCCCGCCAACGACGGCAAGGTCATCCGCATCGTCATGCCACAACTCACCGAGGAGCGTCGCAAGGAGTACATCAAGGTTGCCCGCAGCAAGGCTGAGGACGCCCGGGTCGCGGTCCGGAGCAATCGGCGTCACGCCATCGATGCGGTCAAGAAGCTGGAGAAGGACAAGGAGATCGGTGAGGATGACGCTGTCCGTGCCGACAAGCAGCTCGATGCGATGACCAAGAAGTACGAGGAGCAGGTCAATGACCTCCTCAAGGCCAAGGAAGCCGAGCTTCTCGAGGTCTGATGACCGATTCCAGCGCGGCTCCGGCCAAGAAGCGCCGGTCACCGGGCCGTGACCTCCCGGCAGCCATCGTGGTGGGCGTCGGCCTCATCGCCCTTGTCGTGGTGACGCTCACGTGGTTCACGTGGGGCTTTGTGCTGCTCGTGGCCGTCGCGCTGAGCCTGGCAGCGGTCGAGCTGACCTGGGCGATGCGGCGGGTCGGGATGCACGCCGCCATGATCCCGCTGGTCATCGGATCGGCGGCGATGACCATCCTCACCTACGCGGCCGCGACATCGCCGGCCTCGCCGATGCCTTGGCCGTCGGTGTTGCTGACCTGTCTGGGCGCCACGGTGCTGGCATCCCTCATCGGGCGCCTGACCAAGGGTGAGGAGAACTTCGTCCGCGATGCCGCGGCGAGCATGTTCATCGTGGGCTATGTGGCTGTCCTGGGGGCGTTCGTGGCGCTGCTCCTGGCCGGGGAACATGGCACCGCGCGGATGGTCACCTTCCTGCTGTGCACCGTGGCCAGCGACGTGGGCGGCTACCTGGTCGGCGTCCTGTTCGGTCGGACACCGTTGGCGCCGACCCTGAGCCCCAAGAAGACCTGGGAGGGCCTCGCCGGGTCAGTCGGGCTGGCGATCGCCACTGGCATCGTCATGTCGATCTGGGTGCTGCAGGTCGCCTGGTGGGTCGGACTCATTCTGGGTGTCGTCGTGGTCTTCTTCGGCACCAGCGGCGACCTGATCGAGAGTGCGATCAAGCGTGATGTCGGGCTGAAGGACATGAGCAATCTGCTGCCCGGCCACGGCGGCGTCATGGACCGTCTCGACTCCCTGCTCGTTGCCGTCGCCCCCACTTGGCTGGTGATGTACCTGCT
>JBKEBV010000118.1:0-2978 GCA_047973315.1 Propioniciclava sp. | reverse complement strand
GGGGAGTATGTGGATCCGGTGGCGGTTCTTGCTGAGAAGTGGGGTGTGACGAAGTGGGATGAGTCGGGCCGCTGTCTTGAAGGGCGTGGGAGTGTGACGTCGTGCTACGGCTTTAAGGTGGAGTACGCAGCACTCATGAACGCGACGTCGAAGGGGGTGTCGCGTCAGCATGCTGAGGCGGTCGCACGGGAGGCGGTGTTGACCCTCGCTGTTCCTGATCCTGAGATCATGGTGGGCCCGGACCCAAGCGTCAACAAGTGGAATATGGCTGTGGTCGGGTTCCCGCTGTGGGTGTGGACCGAGAGCGACGACACCGTGTCAGCATCGGTGACCGAACAGGGGATCACCATTGAACTGACCGCCGTGCGCGACAAGATCGTGTTCGATTTCGGCGACGGCACGACAACGACCTGCCGCGAGATGACAGCCTATTCCAGGACTCGGGCTGGCTACGAGCTGGGCGACCCGTCACCGACCTGTGGGCACATGTATGAGTATCCTTCTTTGCCGGACGGGGATTACACAGTGACGGCAACCGCCTCGTGGACAGTCCAGTGGAGCGCATTGGGTTTCTCGGGAACGTTGACGGGAGAGTCGGTTGCCACCCGGGATATTCCGGTCGGCGAACTCCAAGCAATCCTCGTCACCGGCGAACGATAGGCACCCCGACCCTCGTCCGGAAGCAGCAGCTTGAGGACAGTCATCCAAGCGCTCGGTCGCGGTCTCCGACGGTGGGTCGCGCCAGGGACGAGCTGACGCCGGGTTCGCTAGGGTAGCGCCACCAGTGACGCGAGGAGGCAGCCGTGCAGCGCATCATTCCGAATCTCTGGTTCGATCACGTCGCCGCCGAGGCAGCCCGTTTCTACTGCGCGACCTTCCCGAACAGCCGGGTGCTCGCCACCCAGTACTACCCGGACGAGGGACTGCCCGACTGGCAGGCGGACTTCGCCGGGCTCCCGCTCACGATCGACTTCGAGCTCAACGGATGCCGCTTCACCGGGATCAATGCCGGACCCGAGTTCCGACCCAACGCGTCGATCTCCTTCTTCCTCAACTTCGACCCTGCCAGCGACCCGCATGCCCGCGAACACCTCGATCAGACCTGGGCAGCGCTCACCGCCGACGGTCAGGTACGGATGGACCTGCAGGAGTACCCGTTCAGTCGGCGCTACGGCTGGGTCGAGGACCGCTACGGGGTGCACTGGCAGCTCATCCTCACCAACCCGGACGGCGAACCACGGCCCTTCATCGTCCCCTGCCTGACCTTCGGACCGGCCGCGGACGGCGGCGCCCGGGCCGCGCTCCAGCACTACGCGGCGACCTTCGACTCCACCGACGGCACCCTGGTGCTCCAGCCGCCAGGATCCGCTCTCCGCGCGGGCGCAGTCCTGTTCGCCGATGTCCGCCTGGAGGGCGTCTGGTTCGCCGCCATGGACGCCGCCGACCTCGATGCGCCGTTCAGTTGCGGCGTCTCCCTGGCCGCCCACTGCGCCGACCAGGCCGAGATCGACCGGCTGTGGGCGGCGCTCAGCAGCGTCCCCGAGGCGGAGCAGTGCGGATGGTGCGTTGACCGGTACGGCCTCAGCTGGCAGATCCTCCCGGCGAACCTCGACGAGCTCATGTCCGCCCCCGATGCCACCGCGAAGCTCTACGCCATGAAGAAGATCGAGATCTCCGCCTTCGGGTGACCCGGCCCGGCAGGCCACGGCGAGGGCCGGGCTCGCCGCCGTACCCAAGGTGAGCAAACGCCCGAACCCGCCCCCGCTGCGCGCAACGCCCGACCCGCCCGACCCGGAGGGTTCCCTACCCAGCGAACTCAGCGCCTCCGCGAAGCCGTCATTCACCGTCCGTCACGATTTGAGAACTTTCAACAATCCCTCTTGCAGTAAATAACTTCGGACCCCATACTAATCCCACCGGCCGGAAGTCCGGGTCGGGACAACGAAGCCCGCAACCGTCGCATCGGCGGCGGCAAGGAGGAGCAATGAAGAAGGTCAAGGGAGCGGTGACCCTCATCACCACCGCGGCACTGGGACTGGCGCTCGCCGCATGCGGCGGCAGCCCCCAGGCAACCACCGGAGGCGAGAGCGTCGGTCCCGCCGACCTGTCGACCCTGGAGAGCTGGGGTGCCGCCATGAAGGAGCGCTACGACGGAACGTCCATCACCGTCGCCATGGCGGCTCATCCGTCCACCGACGCGTTCAAGACGATGGAGCAGGAGTTCACCGACCTGACCGGTATCAGCGTCACCTGGGACGTGGTCGAGGAGACCAACCTCAAGAACAAGCAGCTACTCGACGTCCAGGGCGGCGGCAGCTATGACGTCATGATGGTCGACGCCTTCTGGATGGCCGAGTACGCCTCCAAGAACGTGCTGGATCCCATCGAGCCCTTCGCGGCCGATGTCAACAAGACGCCCGAGTGGTTCGACTACGAGGACATCATGCCGGCCTATCGCAACGGCATCGCCGGCGCGAACGGCACCAATTACGGCATTCCGACCGCCGGTGAGACCCGCTTCATCGCTTACCGCACCGACCTGTTCGAGAAGTACGACAAGCAGCCGCCGACCACGATGGCGGAGTACCTCGAACTGGCCGAGTTCTTCAACGGCAAGGAGGATGGTCTCTACGGCGTCTCCATGCGCGGCCAGCGTGGCATCCACTTCGCCTCCGGCTGGATGAGCCTGATGTATAACTTCGGCGGTGGGTTCATGGATCAGTCGGCCCTGGCCAACGGCGACATCGTCTTCACGGCGAACACGCCCGAGACCGAGGAATCGCTCCAGTTCTACGTCGACCTGCTGAAGAACGCACCGCCGGACGTTGGCAGCTACACCCACGAGGAGGCTCTGGGTGCCTTCCTGTCGGGCAAGACCGCCATGTGGCTCGACGCCACCGCGTTGGCCAACCGGATCACCGACCCGAGCACGTCGACGGTCGCCGACAAGGTCGCCTTCGTCCCGACCCCGACCGGTC
>JBKEBV010000085.1:0-3631 GCA_047973315.1 Propioniciclava sp. | reverse complement strand
CCGGGGTGCGGTCGATGCGACCCCCGAGGGCTTCGAGGGTGGCGAGGATGGTGTCGGCCGCCTGGGCGGTGTGCGCCGGCCAGGCGAGGCCGACCGAGCCGCCGGTGACAAGCGGGGCGGCCAGGAAAGTCGCGGCATTGATGAGATCGGGTTCGATCGCCTCGTCCCGGGCGGCGATCGGCCCGGGCTCGACCCGCCACGCGGTCCGATGCTCGTCGGCGGAGGTGACGACGCCCCGGTCGGCGAGCATGGCGAGGGTGAGGGCGATGTGGGGCGGTGAGGGGACCCGCGATCCGGCATGGGTCAGCTGGAGTCCGTCGCCGAAGCGGGCGCCTGCCAGCAGCAGACCCGACACGAACTGGCTGGACGCGGAGGCGTCGATGGTCGCCGTCCCTCCGCGTACCGTGCCGGTCCCGTGGATCGTGAACGGAAGGGAGGAGGGGTGCTGGACCCGGACGCCGAGTTGGCCAAGGCCCTCCAGCAGGGGCTGGACCGGTCGTGCTGAGGCCTCAGGATCGCCGTGGAACCGGCTGGGGCCGACGGCGAGGGCGGCGATCGGCGGCACGAACCGCATGAGGGTGCCGGCAAGCCCACAGTCGATCTCTCCTGCGGTGAACTCCTCCGGCGGCGTGACCATGACGCGGCCGGTTCCGCACTCGGCGAACCTGACGCCCAGTGATGTCAGCCCCGCGCGCATCAGGCGGGTGTCGCGGGCGTCGAGGACACCGCTGAGAACCGATGGGCCGTCACTCAGGGCAGCGAGGACGTAGCCACGGGCTGTTGCTGATTTCGATCCCGGGACTGCGACATCGCCGGTGATCGGACCGTCCGGGGTGGGGGCCAGCCACCGCCTCACGTCACGCTTCGATGCTCTTGCGGGCCGCGCGGGCCTGGAGCTTGGCCTGCCGCTTTGCGCGGCGGAGGCCCTTGCCCATCTCCTTGGCCGTGCGCTCGGCGTCCCGCGCCATGGTTCTGCGGGTGCGCTCGTTCTCGGCAGCGATGCGGCCCCGGGTGTCCTTCACGCGCCACAGGACGCTCGGCTGTCCCTTGGTGTCCTGGGATACCACCAGCGTCGCGCCGAACAGGGCGAGATTGCGCAGCGCGATACCGCGCTGGGCAGCTCGGTCGGTGCCGTTGCCGCCCTGGCCCTTTGCTGACAGCAGGACCGGGACCATCGATGCCGCCGCGAGCGAGGCGGCCGGTCGGGTACCGATACCCAGGGCCATGCCGGCGCCCCCCACGACCGAGGCGATCCCTGCCGCCCGGACGATGGTCGCGGCATCGTCGGGAACAAGACCCGCAGCGCTCTCGGGGAGGATCCGCTGGGCCAACGGCGACACCTTGTCGGCCAGTGGTTGGGTCGCTTCGACGAATTCTGCGGGGCGGCGCACAGCGCGCACCCCGGTGGAGATGAAGTAGCCGCCGAGCAGGAGACGCCCGAGTCCACGCACAAGGTTCATGCCCCCATTCCTACCATTCGGCGGGCGTGCCCGGGAATAAGTCGCGCCAGCTGGTGGTTGGGTGGACATGGTGACAGCGGTGGATCAGCGTCCTCCCGGGGTGGGCCGGACCCCACGGGGAGGGTTCACGGTACCCTCGACGGTGATGAATGCTCCCGCACCCGAGACCGGAACTGACAAGGCCGACGTCGTGGCTGAGACCGACGCGGAGCGGTCGGGGCGTTTCGAGCGTGACGCCCTGCCGTACCTCGACCAGCTGTACGGCGCTGCTCTCCGGATGACCAGGAACCCGGCTGACGCCGAGGATGTGGTTCAGGAGGCGTTCGCGAAGGCCTACGCCTCATTCCATCAGTTCAAGCCCGGCACGAACCTGAAGGCTTGGCTGTACCGGATCCTCACCAATACCTACATCAACGTCTACCGCAAGAAACAGCGACGGCCGCAGGAGAGCTCCGATGAGAGCGTCGAGGACTGGCAGCTCGCCCGCGCCGAGCAGCACACGTCCTCAGGACTGCGGAGCGCTGAGGCCGATGCCCTGGACCGCATGCCTGACTCGGTGGTGAAGGACGCGATGGCTCAACTGGGGCCGGACTTCCGGCTCGCGGTCTACCTGGCCGACGTTGAGGGATTCTCCTACAAGGAGATCGCCGAGATCATGGAGACTCCGATCGGTACGGTGATGTCACGCCTCAACCGGGGCCGCACGCAACTGCGCGGGATGCTCGAGGACCATGCGGCGACGTACGGCATCAGGACCGGAGGTGCCTGATGAGCTCCGAGCCGATCGACTGCCGCGAGGCTGCTACCCGCGTCCACGCCCTCCTCGACGGCGAGCTCGACGAGTCCGCCGCTGACGAATTGCGCCACCATCTGGTGGCCTGTGAGCACTGCCTGGAGACCGCTGATGTGATCGAGGCGGTCAAACGGCTGGTGCACCGGTCCTGTTCGGGTGAGGTGGCGCCCGCGGCGTTGCGGGCCCGGATCGTCACCCAGATCACCTACACCCGCATCGAGCATCGCTGGTAGGAGGCGCCGCCCCCTGCCGGTGCGATCCGCGCCCGGTCGGTTGAGCCGACGCGAAGCCGGTGAAGCGCAGCGGCGGCGACTCCCGAGTGGGAATCGCCGCCGGGGTGCTGTGTACGGTCAGGCGTTGGGACGCTTGCCGTGGTTGGCTGCGCTCTTGCGGCGCGACCTGCGCTTGCGACCACCTTTACCCATGGGGACACCTCCGTCTGTTCCGCGCCGCGGTGGCGCTCGTCGGGCGCCATTGTGCCACGGCAGTGCGACCCGGCCCATTCGAGGTCGTACCATGGCCGTCGTGCTGAGTTTCACCCAGGTCCTCACGGCGCACTGCCATCCGACCGATGAGGATCGCCGCTGGCTCGAGGATCTGACCGATCAGTGGGGAATTCTTGCCGACCTCGCCTTCTCGGATCTGATCTGCTGGGTGCCGGAGGCCGACGACAACATCTTCTGGGCGGCAGCCCAGTGCCGGCCAACGACCGGTCCCACGGCGTTGGGGGATGACGTCGTGGGCGAGGACATCACCTATGACGTCGAGCACCTGGTCACCGAGGCCTACCTTTCGCACGCGATCGCCGCGACCAGTTCAAGCAAGCTCGATGCAGGCATTCCAGTCGATGTGCACGCCGTGCCGGTCCTGCGAGCGGGGCGATGCCTGGCCGTGGTCGAGCTCCACACCAATCGGATGGGGGTCCGGGCGCCGGGGGCATTGGAGGACGCCTACCTCGAGGCGGCTCAGATTCTGATGGGCATGGTCCACCGCGGCGAGTTCCCGCTCCCGGGGGACAAGCCCGGGGAGTGGAGCAGCCCCCGGGTCGGCGACGGACTCCTCCGGGTCGACGCCGATGCCGTGGTGGCCTTCGCCAGCCCCAACGCTGTCAGTACCCTCCGGCGGCTCGGGTGGCGCGATGACCTGCTGGGGGAGGACTTCGGGGCCGTTGTCGCCGCTCTGGCAGCCGCGCAACGCGAACCGGTCGACTCCGCCACCGGAGGGGTCATGACGGTCTCCGAGGTCCGCGAATTCGATGTCGAGACGCGAAGCGGGGCAGCTCGCCTCCGGGTGCAGCCGCTGCTGGGTGCGCACGGCCCCCAGGGTTGGTTGGTGCTGTGCCGGGACATGACCGAGGTCCGCTCCCGCGAACGGCAAC
>JBKEBV010000028.1:0-3221 GCA_047973315.1 Propioniciclava sp. | reverse complement strand
CCGCCGGTTCAAGCGCGGCTACTTCGTCGAATGGCGCGTCGCTGACCGCCTCAAGGTCACCGCGCTCTCCGACTCCAGCTACTACCTCGACACGACGACCGCAGACGCCCCCGCCCTGGTGCTGACCTCGGTCTACTCAGCGGCCCTGGCCGCGGTGACCCGCGGACCGTTCCGGCTGGTCCCCTACTTTGACGCCGGCGTCTGGGGCGGAACGTGGATGGAGGAACGCCTGGGCGTCCCCATGGAGGGCGACAATCTGGCCTGGGGATTCGACGGTGTCCCGGAGGAGAACAGCCTGCTGCTGGCGATCGGCGACGGCCAGATCGAGGTCCCGGCTCAGAATCTGGTGAAGACCCATCCCCGAGAACTTCTCGGCGATGAGGTCTGGGCACGTTTCGGCGCCGAGTTTCCCATTCGTTTTGATTTCCTGGACACCATCGGCGGGCAGAATCTGAGCCTCCAGGTTCACCCGAGCGTGGAGTACATCCGGGCGAATTTCGGGATGGCCTACACGCAGGATGAGAGCTACTACATTCTCGATGCCGGCCCCGACGCGGGGGTGTATCTGGGGGTGCGCGAGGACGTGGATCCGGAGGCGATGATCGCCGAGCTGAAAGCGGCCGAGACCGGGACGGTCTCCTTCGATGCCGAGCGGTACGTGAACCGCTACCCGGCCCGGCGCCACGACCATTTCCTCATTCCGGCCGGAACGGTCCACTGCTCGGCATCCGACACCCTGGTCCTGGAGATCTCCGCGACCCCCTACATCTTCACCTTCAAACTGTGGGACTGGGATCGGGTCGGGCTGGACGGGCTACCGCGTCCGACCCATGTCGAGCACGGCCAGCACGTCATCGACTGGTCCCGCGACGACGCCTGGGTCCGCGCCAACCTGCTCTCGCCGTCGCAGGTCCTCACCGAGACCGAGGATCTCTTGGTGGAGAGCACCGGTCTGCACCGGCTGGAGTTCATCCAGACGGTGCGCTACGCCACCGGTCGGCCGGTGACGATCGCCTCCGACGGCGGCGTCAGCATGATGAACCTGGTGGAGGGGGACGCGGCGGTCGTCTCGTCGCCGGTGGGCGCCTTCGCGCCCTTCCTCGTACACTATGCGGAGACCTTCATCGTCCCCGCCCGCGTGGAGGAGTTCGTCGTCAGCCCGGCCGAGGGAGTCGCCGAGATTAAGGTGGTTCGAGCATTCGTTCGCAAGCAGAAGGTCCCCAGCGGACCCTAGATTTCTCCAAAGGGGCACCGCCCCTCTATTCCCAACTCGAGGACCTCCTGCTGGAGCAGATCAATGGGGATGATTATTCGCCCGGAGACCTTCTACCCAGCGAGTCGGAGTTGGAGTCGAGGTACGATGTCAGCCGGATCACAGTACGTCGTGCCCTCGGAGAGTTGGAACGGGCCGGCCGCGTCGTCCGCCGGCGGGGGCGCGGGACGACGGTGGCGCAGTCCCGCTTCGACGAACCGCTCAACCGCATCAGGAGCTTCACCGAGGAGATGCGGGCACTGGGCAAAGAACCCCGCACCGAATCGGTCGCGCTGGCCCGGGTGGTACCGACCCGCGCCGCCGCCCACGCCCTGGAGATCGCCGAGGACGCTGTTGTGACGCGGCTCGACCGGGTCCGGGCGACCGACGCTCGACCCGTGGTGCATTTCTCGTCCTTCATCACGGTGGCCGACCTCAGTGACGACCCGGCCGACTTCGGCGGATCCCTGTACGACTATCTCGAGGCACGCCACGACATCGTCATCACCCGCGTCCAGGAGCACTTCGAGGCACAGTTGATGCCCGCCGACATGGCGGCACAGCTGGGGGTTGCTGCGAACAGCCCGTGCATGAAACGGGTCCGGCTGTCCATCGACCAGCACGGGAACAAGGTCGAGTACACGGTGTGCCACTACCGAGGGGACAAGTACCGCTACCACGTCGAGATGGGAAGCTGACCCCGGGCGCCAGGAACCGCCCCCGGATCGCGGGCACCTGATTATTGCTGCCGATGAGCCCGGGCTTCTCCCCCCATCCGGGAGGGCGCCTCGTCGGCCCGCGGAGCGCGACAGTCGGGTTCACCGCTCAGGAACGACGGCGTCGGCCACGGCACCGCCGGGGTGGCCCACCGCGGACAGACGCGCATCACCTATTATGATGCTATGCTGTCAGAATGCGTACGACGGTGACTCTTGACCCCGACGCAGAACTGATCCTGCGTCGCGACATGGAACGCCGCGGGGTGTCGTTCAAACGCGCCCTCAACGACGCGATCCGCGCGGGAGCCGTCGACCCCGGCACGAACGCACCCTTCACCACGACCACCCACCGGATGGGAACTCCCACGGTGAACCTCGACCGGGCCCTGCAGTTGGCCGCCGAACTCGAGGACGAGGAAATCGTCCGGGACATGCGGGCCGGACGGTGAAGGTCGTCGACGCGAACGTCCTGCTCTACGCCGTCAACGAGGACGCGCAACACCACCAGGCTTCACGCTCCTGGCTGGACTCGGCCCTCAGCGGCGGCGATACCGTCGGCTTCACCTGGCTGGCCGTCACGGCGTTCCTGCGGATCAGCACCAAGGTGGGACTCTTCCCGCAACCCCTCACCCCGGCCGAGGCCGTGGCCCAGGCGCAGGCGTGGATCGACGCGCCGGGCGGCCGGGTGATCGAACCCACCTCCCAGCACCTCACGGTCCTGGACCGCCTGCTCACCGACCTCGGCACCGGCGGCAACCTCGTCAGCGACACCCACCTCGCGGCGATCGCCATCGAGCACCGCGCCGACGTCGTCAGCTACGACTCCGACTTCGCCCGCTTCCGCGACCTGCGCTGGCTTACCCCGGACCAGACGGCCTGAGGAGTCCGCGAGCAGAAAACCCTGATCAACGGGGTTGCCGTGACCGCTGGTTGACCAGGGCGTGAAGCGCTCGTGTCGAAATCAAAAGGTGCTGGGCAGGTGATTTCGAGACGCAGCTTCGCGGCCCCTCAACGATTCAGCGCTCGATAGCACGACGATATACTTGCCACGTGACGATCGCGCTTCGGCGGCCGCTTGGAGCGAGATCACCTCGGGCGAAGGTGTGTCGTGTGAGTAGGACGTGGCCCATCACCTCGATAGCTGGCGCAGGTCAGCAATCCCACGACCCACGCGGCCAGGACCAGCGTCAGGCAAGTACCGGGCCCAGCGACGTGACGTTCATCAGTACCAGCGAGAGCGATACCACCGA
>JBKEBV010000107.1:0-12876 GCA_047973315.1 Propioniciclava sp. | reverse complement strand
TCGTGCCCGAAACGTCCGAGGTCACCGAGCCGGCCGACCTCGCCGGGCTGCGCATCGGCCTTCCCCTGCGTGCCGGTGAGACGTGGTTCGGGCTGCAGGCACTCCTGGCCGAAGCAGGGCTGACGGAGGAGGATGTCGAGATCGTCGAGATCGGCTACACCCAGCAGGCAGCCCTGACCACCGGACAGGTGGACGCGGTCGTCGGGTTCCGCAACAACGACCAGGTGCAGTTCGAACTCGCCGACATCCCGACCCGGGTCGTCCCCCTCACCGACAGCGGTGTCGTGCCACTGGTGAGCATCGTGTTGGCCACCACACGAGAGAACCTTGACGAGAATCCGGAGGTCGCCCAGAAGGTGGCCAGCGCCATGGTGGCCGGGATCAGCGCCACCGTTGACGCTCCTGCCTCAGCGATCGAGGTCTCCCGGGCGTACATCCCCACCCTGAGTGAGCCCGGGGCAGAGGCTGCCGCCGCCGCAACCCTGGAAGCAACAGTCCCCCTGTGGGGGACCGCCGGGGGTGACATCAGCGGCACAATGCGAGAGAGTGAATGGTCAGATATGACGACTTTCATGTATGAGCGCGGTTTGTTGGCCACTCAGGTCGCCCCCTACGAAGCCATGCAAAACGTGATCACATCGTCCTGACCACGGGTGGAACCGTGATATTCGTAGTGGCAGTGGGACTGTTGCAGACCTGAGGAGAGTGGTACGCCCCCATGTCCTCGATCGTGGAGGAGGTGTCTGGTCCGGCACGCGCCGTCGAGCAGACCCGGGTTGTCACCGCTGGTTCCCGCGCGTGGATTGACCGAGCCGTCAGTCTTGCTGTTCTCGGAGCGTCCGCCGCCTCCATGTTGTTGGCCTGGGAGCAGTTCAACACCATCAACCAGGTCTGGCTCAGCATGATTGCCGGTGGCATCGTCGCCACCAGTGCCCTGCTCCCGGTCTACGCGTGGTCCAGCCGGGGCATTCGGGTGCCGGCCACTATCTTCGCTATCGATGTGATGGTGGGCCTGTGGACCTGGCCGATCGCCTGGCAGGGTGTCCCGACGACCAACCCGCCGTTTCTGTGGATGCTGATCGGCGTCGCCACGCTGGTGATGTCGATCACCTGGAACAACCCGGTGGCCATCGGCTACAACCTCCTCGCCTCGGCGGCCTACCTGGCGGCCCGGTTGACGCCCAGCGGGGGAGGGGTCTCCGCCCTGGTGGCGGTGCAGGATTCCCTCCAGGTCGCAGTGCAGCCGCTGGTGCTGGTGGCGGTGTTCACCTATGTGCGCACCCAGGCCGCAGCCGTCGACTCCTGGACCGAGACCTCCCGGCGGTTCGAGGCCGAGGCGACGCTCCGCGCAGCTCTGGAAGGCGAACGCTCCCGGCTAGATGCCATCATCCACGACGAGGTGATGACCACCCTGGTCTCCGCGGGACGCAGCGGTGGGGGCGCCGACCAGCACCTCTCCTCCCAGGCCCGCCACGCGCTCGCGAGCCTCGACGCGCAGGCCGGCGATGACACCGGGGTGGAGGACTTTCTGCCCGGAACGGTGGCCCGGCTCATCAATGATGTCGTCGCCTCAGCCTGCCCGACCGCCCGGTTCACCAGCGATGTCGACCCGCTCACCCCACGGCTGCCGCACCGGGTGGTGAGCGCACTGGCCCGGGCCGTCCGCGAAGCCAGCATCAACTCCGAGCGCCACGCTGAGGCGACCTCGTGCGACGTGCGACTCGTGGTCCGGCGGGGAGCCGAGGGCCGCGCCGAGATCACGGTCACGGTGCAGGATGACGGCCGGGGTTTCGACGTCGATGCGGTCAACGCGCGTCGTCTGGGTATCCGGATCTCGCTGCGGCAACGGATCGAGTCGGTCGGCGGCACCGCGGAGGTCAGCTCCCAGCCCGGCGTCGGGACGCTGGTGCGCCTGCGGTGGGTGGACGCCGCGCACCGGGAGGTGCCGCGGGAGAGCGCTCGCCCAGAGGCCAGTCGCGACCATGCGCTCTTCGATCATCTCGACGTGCGTCCGATCGCCTGGGTCGGTGTCGGCGCCGTCGGCATCTTCATGCTCGTCGGGGTGCTGCAGATGTTCGTCACCTCCCACGTTGTCGCCACCGCGGTAACGATTGCGCTGTCCGGCATCGTGGTCCCGCTCTCCCTGGGCCGGTTCGGCGCCTTCGTCCCTTTCTGGCGGGCGTGGTCGGCGGTCGCCGTCGGCCTGTTGGTGTGCCTCCTGGGTGCGGTGGCCATGCCCGAGGGCGCCTGGACCGGGCATCCGGGCTGGTGGCTGGGGCCGGTCACTGTCGCTGCCGCGGCGCTACTCATCGGTGGGCAGCGGGCAGCCGCTTGGGCTTTGGCCGTTGCCGCCGCGCTAGCGGTGGTGATCAGCGCCTCTCTGGACGGTCAGAGTGTGCTCGCCCAGTCCTATCTGGCGCTGAATCCGGTCGGATGGCTCATCGTCGTGGAGTTGTTGCTGGCCTGGATCGGGCGCGTCCAGCACGACATGGATATTGCGCAACGGGCCGCGGAGGAGGCCTCCACCGAAGGTGCGGCCTCGTTCGGACGCCTGGTGCTTCGGGAGGTGTGGCTGGCAGACCTGCGGGCGCAGGTGGATCCGCTGCTGATGCGGATCGCCGACCCGCATGTGCATCTCACCGACGCCGATCGGGCCGCCTGCTTGGCGCTCGAGGGCACTCTGCGGGACAACATCCGGGCCGCGAACCTCTCTTCCCCGTCGCTCTCGGCGGCGATCATGGAGGCCCGGCTCCGGGGTGTGGACGTGACCCTGGTGGACAATCGCGGGGCAGGTCTGCCGGATGCGGTGCGCAAATCAACCCTGCGGCACCTCGAATCGGTTGTCCGGGCGGCGGGTGAAGGTCGAATCGTTGCCCGAACTGCCCCCTCAGGGTACGACGATGCCGTTACCATTGTTGTTGAGGATTCACTCGGGTCCCGCATGACCAGGATCAACAACGACGGCATGATAGCTCTGAGGTGAGTGATGACCAGTCAGCCCATCAAGACCGCCATTATCGACGATCATGAGGCGATCCGCGTCGGCATGCAACATGCTCTCGACGCCGCTGGCGATGGCGGTGTCCTTTTCGTGGGAGGCGCCGCAACCGTTGCTGAGTTCCTCGCCGACGACTACGGCGATGTGGACGTCGTGCTGCTCGACCTCCTTCTGGACGACGGGTCGGATCCCAAGGACAATGCCGAGATTCTGCGGGCTGAGGGTTACCGCGTCCTGGTGTACTCGATCGCCGACAACAACCGGTTGCTGCGCCGCGCCCTCGCCGGCGGTGCCGACGGGGTGTGCCGCAAGGCCGAGCCGGTGGCGACGACTGTCGAGGCGATCAAGGCGGTCCATTCCGGCCAGCAGGTGATCAGTCAGGAGATCCTCTCCGCCATTGAGGGTGACGCCAACTATGTGGCCGCCGCCCTGGGCCCCCGTGAGCGAGAGGTTCTCAGCCTCTATGCCGCCGGCCTGGAGATTCCGCAGATCGGCCGGACGCTCTATATCACCGAGAATTCGGTGAAGGAATACCTCAAACGTATCCGGGCGAAATACACCCAGGTGGACCGGCCAGCCGCCTCAAAACTTGAGCTGTTCCGTCGGGCTGTCGAGGACGGCATTGTGCCTCCCGTCGAACCGCAGGTCTAGCGAGCAGGGGTCGCCGACCTCGTCGGCGGTGCCTCAGAGGCCGCGGAGGAAATCGGGGTCGTCGTCGGGGGCTCTCGGACGGGAGGGCGACGCCCCCGGCGACTCCTTGCGCGGCCGCCCGAAGGCGAACCAGCAGATCGCCCCCACACCGGGCAGGCAGATAATGGCTGCCACCCACAACCAGCGGGGCATCAGGCGGATGGATGTCTCCCGCGCCTGAAAGGCCTCCACGAGGGCGTAGATCATCACGGTGAGGATGACCAGAACCAACAGAACGCGCGGCACAGCCTCAGTCTAGTGGCCCGGGCGCGCTGTCCCATCCGGGGCGCGATCAGTCGCCGGTGATCGTCGCTCTGAGCAGCCACGACCGCGGTGCATGCGACACTGGAGCAGAACGACCCGACGAGGAGGACTGATGGCTACGGTGGCTGACTGGGTGGAGGGTGCGCGGCTGCGGACCCTTCCGGCAGCGATCGCGCCGGTGCTGGTCGGGTCGGCTGTTGCCGCCTGGTTCGGCAGTTTTCTTCCCGGGCGTGCCCTGCTCGCCCTCGGCGTCGCCCTCGCGTTGCAGGTCGGGGTGAACTTCGCCAATGACTATTCCGACGGTGTTCGTGGAACCGATGCCGATCGGGTCGGACCCCTCCGCCTGGTCGGGTCGGGCCTTGCCAGTCCGCGTGCGGTCAAGCTGGCAGCCTTCGGATGTTTCGCATTGGCCGGGGTCTCCGGGCTGGTCCTGGTCATCCTGACCCAGGCCTGGTGGCTGCTCGGGGTGGGACTGGTCTGCGTCATCGCCGCCTGGTCCTACACCGGAGGTCGGCGGCCCTACGGCTATGCCGGCTGGGGAGAGGTGGTCGTCTTCGTGTTCTTCGGACTCGTGGCGACCTGCGGGACGACCTTCGTGCAGATGGCGCAGGTCCCGGCGGCTGCCTGGTGGGGCGGGGTCATGTGCGGGGCGCTCGCCTCGGCGATCCTGGTCGCCAACAACCTTCGCGACCTGGCCGGTGACGCCGCGGCGGGAAAGATGACGCTCGCGGTGCGGCTGGGCGACGCCCGCACGCGCCGCCTTTATGTCGCGCTGGTCATCCTCGCCGGAGCCGGGGTGGTGGGGCTGGCCTGGACCAGCACGCCTGCGGCTGCGGCCGGGCTGCTGCTGGTGCTGCTCCTGGTCCGGCCGGTGTGGGACGTGCTGGCCGGCGCGAGCGGCCGACAACTGATCGGTGTCCTCAAGGTGACCGGTGTCGCTGAACTGGTGGGCGCTATGGGGATCGCCGTGGGGGTGATACTGACATGACAGAAGAACACGAGGAGAGCCTGGCGGCTCCAGAGTCCACGTCGGTGCCGGCACCGTTGATCGAGGAATTCGATCCGGACGCCGGATTCAGGGATCCGGCGCACGAGGCCCGCGGGGGGGATCGCGCCGTGCCCGTGGACCCGGAGTTGGATCTGGCCGTGGTCTGGCCCAGGTCTGCTGCGGCTCCCCCGGCAGCGCCCGCCGATGCCCGTGATGCGGGCGCGATGCCGTACCTCCAGGAGAGCTACCGCACGCTCACGGACCCGTCCGACACCGAGGACCAACCGATCACCGAACTCACCCCGGTGACTGACCTCGACGCCACTTCGGGCGCTTTCCACGGTCCGATGCGGATCCTCACCCTGGCGGTGGCGGCCGGATGGGTGCTGCTGGCCGTCTTCTGCCTGTGGCAGTTGAGCCCCCCGTGGAGCTTCGTCCTCGGGGCGGTCGGCGTGGTGGCCGCGGCCGGGACGGCTGCCCTCGGGCTCAGCATGGGGGTCAAGTGGAACGCCGAGGGGATCTTCCTCCCCGGCAGGGGGCATATGCCCTGGGCGGAGATCGACCAGATCTCGGTGCAGCCGGGAAGGCTCACCGTCCCGCAGGTCGAGGTCCGGGTGGGCCGTGCCATCGAGACGATTCCGCTCGACGGTCTGGCCTGGTTCGGCTCAGGTGCCCGCGTGGTCACCGTCGCCCAGCAGATCGCCGACCGCGGTGGTCTGGGGGAGGT
This sequence comes from Propioniciclava sp., assembly GCA_047973315.1. Lineage (GTDB taxonomy): Bacteria > Actinomycetota > Actinomycetes > Propionibacteriales > Propionibacteriaceae > Propioniciclava. The sequence goes on along the minus strand of JBKEBV010000107.1, from coordinate 7,209 downwards.
CCGGACGGTCGAGCGGGTCACGGCCCCGGGGCGGCGGGGAACCGCTTAGCGACAGGCTGCTCGTCCTGGTCGCGGAGCCACCGCCGCAGGTGCCAGGTCGCCCGGACATCGTCCTCGTTGTATTCCAGCACGCGCACCCGGGCGAGCCGGCGCTGGCCGGCGTCCTCATGTCGCACGGCGTCGGCGAACCAGCCCTGCGAAGCGAGGCCGTTGGCGTCCTCGTCCCGCCAGGCGAATCCGGTGGCGGCCGTCGCGACCACTTTGAGCCCGAGCCCGTTGGCGCCGAGGAAGTTCTCCCGCACCAGGGCGAAGAGGTCGACGAACCAGTCCTGGGTGGCCTGCCGTGCCCAGGCGGCGAGTCCGGCGTCGAGCTTTCCGGCCACCCGGCCGATCCGCAGCACCTCGTAGTCGGAGTAGTGGTAGGCGGCGACATCCCGTCCGGCCGCCAGTGAACGCAACCAGGCCAGCGCCTCGGCGGCAAGGTCGGCCTCGTCGGCCTCGTTGAGCTCTCCGAACCGGCTGAAGGAGCGGTAGTAGGGCGCGCTCGCCCGCGGGTCGTCGACCCAGAAGCCCCACAGGTAGACCCGGTCCTCCGCCGAGGTCTCGACGTCGATGTCGATCTCGAGGTCGTGGCGGGGCAGGGGAACAGGACCGTCGGTGATCCGCTCGAGCTCCACACCGGCATGCATCATCTGGGCGCGCTGATGGGCTCGCCGCAGCCTGATCTCGCTGCCCTCGCGATGACTCGCGCGGGGGAGGTAGATCTCCAGCAGGGATTCCAGGTCGGCCTGGGCGAGCTCGGTCACCGTGCTGATCCCCAGCCCACGCAGGGTGCGGACCTCGTGGACGTCGAGGGGCGCCTTGCTGATCCGCAGGGACAGGTCGTCGATGTTGAGCTGGGCCTGGCAGTGGGGCTGCCAGACGCAGCCGCGACACTCGGGGGAGACGATGGGGGTGAGCAGGGTCTCCTGACCCGAGGATGCCAGCGCAGCCTCGGCCAGATCGACCCGGTAGGCATGTTCCCGGTCGTAGCGCTCCACGGTGGGCCCGGGCACGGCGTCGGCGGGGAACTCCACCCAGCGGGGATCCGGCGGGACCCGCCGCGCGCCCAGATCGAGCCAAGTGATGAGCGGTTCGCCCGCCTCGCCGCCGATGTCGGCGGCCACCTGGTCGATGCCGACCAGACCTGCCAGTGGCGTCGCCGCAGCGAATCCCGCTGCCTCCAACAGGCGCCAGTAGTGGGCGAGTTGGAGCGCGGCGTTCAGCCGGGATGTCCACCGGAACCGTCGCTCCGGCAGCGGCGTCCGGGCGATGGGGGTGCGCAGCAGCGAGGCCGTCTGGGTGGTGTCATCGCTGGGCGCGGATTCCAGGACCCGGTGGAACTTGATCTGCACCGGGTGGTAGCCGGGGTCCTCAGGACTGCGGAGCAGCAGGGACGGGCGTCCTATCCGGTGCGCCGCCTCATCCGGTGGCAGCAGCCCGCCCACAATGATCGGCGCACCCGCGCTCATGGCGGCGATGCAGGCTGCGGCCGCCTCGGCGGTGGGGAGGTCCCGCGTGGAGCGCAGGTCGACCACAGCGTTGGCGCGGCTGACCCGCTCGATGACGTCAGCCTCAATGGCGGGGGCGTCGCGGAAGAACGCGGGCGTGGGCGGGCTCAGGCTCGGGGCCACCAGCGAGGGCGTGAAGGCGTTGACCGTCTTGAGGGGGCAGCTCCGGGCTGCATAGGCGTCAAGGACGAAGCTCATCACACACCTCAGGCGGCCGCCCGGTGCAGCGCGACGATGCCGCCGGTGAGGTTCTTCCACTCGACGTCGCGCCAGCCGGCCTCGGCGATGCGGTCAGCCAGGGCGTCCTGGGACGGCCAGGCGAGGATCGATTCGGCCAGGTAGTCGTAGGCAGTCGGGTTGGAGGAGAACAGCCCGCTGAGGGTCGGTAGGGCGCGGACGATCCAGCGTTCGTACACGGCCCGGAAAGGTGCCGCGGTCGGCGTGGAGAACTCCGCGATCACCAACCGTCCTCCGGGGGCGGTGACCCGGCGCATCTCGCGGAGGGCGGCTGCGGTGTCCTCGACATTGCGCAGCCCGTAGGAGATGGTGACCGCGTCGAAAGTCCCGTCCGCGAACGGGAGCTGGAGGGCGTCGGCGTTGACGAAGGTGAGGTCGGGCTGACGCCGTCGTCCCTCCGCGAGCATCCGGAATGACAGATCGGTCGGCACGACCGTCGCACCCGCGTCGGCCAGGGGCCGCGAGGACGTTCCGGTGCCGGCCGCGAGATCGAGGATCCTGTCACCGGCGCGGGGTTCGAGAGCGCGCACGGTCTCGATCCGCCACAACCGCTGCAGCCCGCCGGTGAGGACATCGTTCATCACGTCGTAGCGGCCGGCGACGCCGTCGAACATCGCCGCGACCTCGGCGCGACGCTTGGCGAGGGTTGCCCGGGCATCGTAGGTCTGCACGTCCTCGATCCTCTCACGACCGCGCCTGACGATGCTGGACAGGACCGTCGACGCCCGGCCGGGCTGCGGTCCGGGTCCGCGTGCGCCCAGGTCTGCGGACCTGGCGCGGTCGGGCTGGCCCGGGTGGAACAATCGACCCCATGGCATCGCGCACTCCTGTCCTGACCGCGACTGGTATCGGCAAGTCCTACGGGGGTGCCCCCATCGTGGAGAACTTCTCCTTGTCGGTCCTTCCCGGTGACGCGATCGCGCTGCGGGGCCGCAACGGTGCCGGGAAGTCGACCATCCTGCGGATGTTGGTCGGAGCGCAGAAGCCTGATGAGGGCCGGGTCGAGTTCAACGGGGCCCGGATGAATGAGACCGATCCCGCCATCCGACGGGGGGTTGCCTCGGTGATCGACGATCTCGACTTCTTCCCCGACCTGTCGGTGGTCGAGCACCTCGATCTGCTGGCTCGGGCCTACGGCGTCGCCGATTCCGACGATCACGTTGACGCCGTGCTTCACGAGGTGCAACTCGTTCCCCAGTCGGGGCAGCTTCCGGGGACGCTCAGTTCTGGCCAGCGCCGTCGCCTCGCCCTGGCCACCGCGTTCGTCCGCCCGCGCCAGGTCCTGATCCTCGACGAGCCTGAGCAGCGTCTTGACGTCGAGGGCGTCGCCTGGCTGGCCGATCGGCTGGTGGCTGAACGTAAGCGCGGGCTCGCGGTGGTGTTCGCCTCCCATGAGCCGCATCTCGTCGCCACCGTGGCCACGCGCACCATCGAGGTGATCCCGCCCGATCTCGAGCGGGTCGCCGAGGAGGACGCCGCCGCCGAGGAGGACGCGTGAGCAAGCGGAGGAAGCGCCGGAGCAGGCCTGCTGCACCGCAGCCGGCAGCGCCCGAGCCGGTCGTCGAGCCGGAGATCACCCCGGCGGATTTCGCAGGCGCAGCCTGGAACTTCGCGTTCCTGCCCGAGGCGGAAACGGAGATCGTCGATGAACCCGCGCTGCACGGGCTCATCAAGCAGTGGCGGCACGGCCGGGCGACGCGGACGATCGGCCAGGCGCTCAGCGACGCCTATTTCGCGATTTTCTCCGTGGTGCTGCTGGGCGCCATGGTCACCAATGCGATCATCGGAAGCCAGCATGCCGTTGGCCCCTGCGCCACCGACGCTTGCCTCGCCGGCCGAGGTCTGGTCTCCTGGGGCGTCCTGCTGAGCGGCTGCGCGCTGACCGCCTCGGTGGCCCGACTGTTCGGTCCGGTGCTCGCCTCGGCGGCTGAGGGTTTCTGGTTGCTCGACGCCCCGCTGCGCCGGGCGCCGTTGCTGCGGCCGCGGCTGCGGGCGGTGATCGTCGGCGCTGCCGTCGCCGGAGCGTTGCTGGGGGCGGTCATTGCTGCGCTCGGGGGCGATCCGTGGCCGCAGGTCGCCGCCTGGGCGGCCGCTACCGGGGCCTCGGCGGCCGCCGTGATGGCCTGGGGTGCGGTCGAGCAGTCCTTCGACCGCGCTCGGAGTGTCGCCGTGGCGCAGGCGGTGTTCTCCCTCGGCGCGGTGGTGGTCCTGGGGCTGATGGTGGTCGGCTCGACCTCGGATTGGCTGGCGGTTCCCGCCACCGCCTGGCTGGTCGCCGCCCCGTGGCTCGTGGCCGGCCTCGCCGCCGTGTTCGCTCTGGTTCTCGGCGTGACTGCGAGTCGCCGCCTCGAGCTCTTCGTCCGTGCGCGCCTCACCAGCGGTGGGACCCTGGTCAGCGGCATGCAGGGCGCCATGTTCGGGCTCGACTTCGGCCTGGCCCGCGACATCCTGGTCGAACGGGAGGCGGCCACCAGGGGTCACGTGCGTCCCACCCGCGGGATCGGGCTCGGCCCATCCGCGCTGGTGTGGCGCGACGCCCAGCGGCTGCTCCGGTTCCCCAGGCCCATGGTCGCCGTGATCGGCGCGGCTCTGGTGCCCTACCTCAGCAATGCCCTGGGTCTGGGGGTGATCACCCCGCTGTTGGGAGGCATCGCGCTGTTCATCGCCCTCATCCCCACCTTCGGCTCGCTGCGGGTTCTCACCCGGACGGCGGGCCTGGCCCGCGCGCTCCCCTTCTCCACCCGGCAGATCAGGCTGGCGACTGCTGTCGTCCCCGCCGTTTTCGCCCTGCTCTGGTCGGTGGTGGCCGCGCCGGCGTTCAGCGGCGTTCTCGGCGGAGTCCAGCGCGATCTGTTCGAGGCGACGCTGACCTCCCTGGCCGTGGGGATCGCCGGCCTCATCGGCGCCATGCGCTGGCAGACGGCGCGTCCGGTCAACTTCCAGACACCGATGATGGCCACCGAGACCGGTGCGGTACCGCCGACGCTGATCTTCAACGTCGTCCGTGGGTTCGACATGGTGGGGCTGATCACGGCCCCGCTGCTGCTGGGGCTCGACCCGATCTGGGCCCTCGGGCTGGCTGCCCTCGTGTTCGCGCTGCTCACCTCCGGCATGAACACCGCTGACATGGCCGAGGAGGCCCAGGAGCAGCGCAAGCAGCTGGAGGCCGAACGGGCTCAGGCCCGTGGCGCGGGCGCTTCGCCGGGGCAGCGGCGGAAGGTGCCGCCACCGCGCCGACGCCCCTGAACGACCGCAAAATATCGGCATGAAATCGTTTCTTAAATGACAATTCTCCGTCATGGGGACGTGGTTGCGCCAAATGGCGCTGAACGTCTCCTTTCCGTAAGCTGTCCTACGGACCGTGACCGCCGTGGTGGGAAGGAATGACCGTTCGATGAACGACACACCCCCGGCAACTGAGGTGGTCGAGGCGGATGTGGTGGTCGTGGGAGCCGGTCCGGGTGGATCGACCGCGGCCGCCTGGCTGGCAGATCGCGGGCTGAATGCCGTCCTGCTGGAGAAGTCGACTTTTCCCCGGGAGAAGGTCTGCGGCGACGGGCTCACCCCGCGCGCGACCAAGCAACTGATCCGGCTGGGGATCGATGTGTCGACCGAGGCCGGCTGGATGCACAACATCGGTCTGCGCACCTACGGAGCCAGGCCCGAACCCTTCTGTTTTCCTTGGCCCGAACTGGAGTCGTTCCCCAACTACGGGCTGACCCGGTCCCGGGCGGAGTTCGACGAGATCCTGGCGCGGCACGCGGTCGCCAAGGGTGCGACGCTCGTCGAGAACGCGACCGTGACCGCGCCGATCCTTGACGGACGGACCGACCGCATCGTCGGCGTGCGCACGAAGGACGGCGCGGAGTACCGCGCGCCGGTCACGATTGCCGCCGATGGCAACAGCTCCCGGCTCGCCCTCGGCATGGGGTTGGTCAAGAACGCGAAACGGCCCATGGGCGTCGCCGTGCGCGCCTACTACCGCTCCGCGTCCCGCACCCACGACGACTGGATGGAGAGTCACCTCCAGTTGTGGGACGGCGAGCCGGGTCGCTCTCACCTGCTCCCCGGGTACGGCTGGGTCTTCCCGCTCGGTGACGGAACGGTGAACGTCGGCATGGGTACGGTGAGCAGTTCGGCGAAGAGCCAGAAGATCAACTTCCGCGATGCGCTGGCCGCCTGGCTGGCCAACACCCCCGACGAGTGGGGGTTCCGGCCGGAGAATCAGGTCGGCGGAATCGGTTCGGCCGCCCTGCCGATGAGCTTCAACCGCAAGCCCGCCTACGCCCGGGGGCTGCTGCTGGTCGGGGATTCCGGCGGCATGGTGAGCCCCTTCAACGGTGAGGGGATCCCCTATGCGATGGAGGCCGCGGAGTGGGCCGCCGACGCGATCGCCGACGCGAAGGGCCGCGGCTTCGGGTCGGTCAGCGCCGAGAAGGCGTTGGAGGGCTATCGATCCCGCCTCGCCGACGAATGGGGTGGCTACCACCGCCTGGGGCAGGTGTTCGTTTCCCTGATTGAACGCCCCGAGGTCATGGCAGCCTGCACACGATACGGTTTGCCCAGACCGACACTGATGAAGTTCGTGATGAAGATGCTCGCTCACCTGTACGACACCGCCGATGGTGATTGGATGGATCGCGTGCTGACCTCACTGACCAGGGTGGTGCCCTCGGCATGAAGCGCGTCAACCAGAAGGGACGGGTGCCCAGATGAGCCCCTACATTCCGATCCTCGGGGTGCTGTTCTTCTCCGCAGCTCTGCTCGGCATCATGATCGTGGTCTCGCTGTTCGTGGGGCCGGCGCGGTACAACCGGGCCAAGTACCAGCCCTACGAGTGTGGGATCGATCCGACGCCCAAGGCCTCTGGTGGCGGCAGATTCCCGGTGAAGTACTACATCACCGCGATGATGTTTCTCGTCTTCGACATCGAGATCGCGTTCCTGTACCCGTTCGCCGTCGCGTTCAACCAGCTCAGCATGTTCACCATCGTGGCCATGGTCGTCTTCCTCCTCCTGCTCTGCGTGGCGTACTTCTACGAGTACAAGCGCGGCGGCATGGACTGGGACTGAGGGCCACAGGGAAGGGATAAGCCATGGGTATCGAGGACAAACTCGGTGAAGAGGGGGTGCTGGTCACCACCGTAGAGGCGGTTGCCGGCTGGTTGCGGCGCACCTCCTTCTGGCCGGCCACCTTCGGCCTGGCCTGCTGTGCGATCGTGATGATGGCCTACGGCACGCCCCGCGTCGACGCGGGCCGCTGGGGGCAGGAGGTCTTCCGCGCCTCCCCACGTCAGGCCGACCTGATGATCATCTCCGGACGGGTCAGCCAGAAGATGGCCCCGGTGATGCGGCAGGTCTACGACCAGATGCCCAACCCCAAATGGGTAATGGCCATGGGCGTGTGCGCGAGCTCGGGCGGC
>JBKEBV010000033.1:0-36173 GCA_047973315.1 Propioniciclava sp. | reverse complement strand
CGGGTCGGCGCCAGCGCAGACAACGCTGCGATGGAGAGCTTCTTCGCGCTGCTGCAGAAGAACGTCCTCGACCGCCGCTCCTGGACCACTCGCGAGCAGCTACGCATCGCGATCGTGACCTACGCCCAATGTCGAGGAGCGTCACCCCCTCCGCATACAACCGAACCGCCTCCGGGGTATCCGCCGGGTCGAGACTGCGCGGACTCCGCAACGGCACCGACCGGCGAACCAGGCGCGGCGCACGAGAGGAGGACGAACGCCAACGGGATCACGTTCTCTGCCCCGGTGAGCCGTCGCGCAGGACGATGCGCGGCCCGTACAGTGAGGCCATGATGCCCGCGGCCGATGAGGCGATAGTGGTGGCCGACGGGGCGCGGTGGCGTGCCTGGCTCGACGTCCACGAGAACACCTCCGACGGGGTGTGGCTGGTCCTGGCGAAGAAGGGCGTCACCGAACCCACCGCGCTCAGCTATGCCGAAGCCCTGGACGAAGCGCTGTGCAGCGGGTGGATCGACGGTCAGCGGCGCAGTCGCGACAAGGCCACGTTCGTGCAGCGGTTCACGCCGCGCCGTCGCCGCTCGATGTGGTCGCGCCGCAATGTCGACCACATCGCACGCCTCGACCGGTCCGGACGCCTGCGCGATCGCGGTCGCGGTGAGGTCGACCTGGCGAAATCCGACGGTCGGTGGGAGCGTGCCTACGCCGGACCCGCCACGGCAGAGGTTCCCCGCGAACTGGTCGCCGCGCTCGACCGTCGCCCCGAGTTGAGGCGGAGCTACGAACAACTCCCGCGCAGCGAGCAGTACGCCCTGCTTCATCCGGTCCTGACCGCGCCCGGGCCCGAGGTCGCCGTCCGCCGGGCCGACCGCGTGATCGCCCACCTGGAGCGGGTCGATCCGGCGCAGGCCGATCCTGGTTCTTCCGGGCCTCGACCAAGGACTGCGCGGACCCCTCAGACGGTGGCGGCGAAGCCTCCATCGACGTTGACGGTCCAGCCGTTGACATAGTCCGATGCCGGGCTGGCCAGGAAGATGGCGGTTCCCATCAGGTCGTCGAGGCGGCCCCAGCGTCCCGCCGGGATCCGGTTGGTGATCTTGTCGTAGAAGGCCGGGTCTGCCCGCAGCTCCCGGTTGACCTCGGTGGCCAGGAAGCCCGGGCAGATGGCGTTGGACTGGACATTGTCCGCGCCCAACTCGTTGGCGAAGACCTTGGTCAGCCCGAGAATTCCGTGTTTGGCCACCGTATAGGGCGGGCACCGTTTGTCCGAGGTGAACGACAGGGCGGATCCGATGTTGATGATCTTGCCGGCGCCCCGCTCCTTCATGTGCAGCCCGACCCGGTGGCCGAGGAAGTAGGCGGTGTTGAGGTCGAGTTCGATACACCGCCGGTAGTCCTCGTCAGGATAGGTGGCGAAGTCACCGAACACACTGATGCCAGCGTTGTTGATGAGGATGTCGATGTGACCGTACGTGGCCAGACAGTCCCCGACCACCCGCTCGATGAAGGACTGGTCAGTGAGGTCCCCCTGCAGGAATCGCACCTGGCGACCCTCGGCCTCGACGATCTCGCGGATCGCGGTCACGTCGTCGGTGAAGTGCGGGATGTACAGGTCGGCACCGGCCTTGGCGAAGGCGGCCGCGTAGGCCATCCCCAGGCCCAGGTTCGCGCCGGTGACCATGGCGACCTTTCCGTCTAGGCGGAACCGGTCCATCGTGAAGCTGGCAATCTCAGGATTCATGTGATTCTCCCCTTTCCGGGGCTGGTGGTGTTCAGATGGGCAGATCGGGTCAGGGCTCCTGGTAGGCCGCGCGGACGAGATCGATCGCCTCGGCGGCAATGGTGTGCGGGTCGGTGTAGGTCTGCCGCCAGATGGCCAGACCGTTGCCGCCGCCCTCATCCAGGAGCTGCCGGGTGAAGGCCTCCAGTCCGAACCGTCCGGTGAATCCGGCATCCCGGGCGGCAGCGATCGCGGCCGCGATATCGACCGAGCCGGTGAGCAGCGACCCACGTCCGGACTGGCCCAGCTCCAGGTAGCCGAGCACGGGAACGGTGGCCGCGATGGCTCCGGCCGGGTCGGCCTCCTCGATTCCCATGTGGTAGGTGTCGAGATGGACCCGCAGGTTCGTCGAGCCGCTGCGCTCGAGGTAGTCACGCGCCTGGGCTGCGGTGTTGAGCATCGAGGTCTCATACCGGTTGACCACCTCGAAGGTCAGGGTGATTCCCGCCTGTGCGGCATAGTCAGCCACCTGGCCGACGGCCTCGGCCGAGGCGGCGAACCGGTCGGGTGGGTAGGGCTGGCTGCGTTCACCGAAGAGCGCATACGACACCCCGTTGAGCTGGTCGGCTCCGAGATCGTGGGCGAAGTCGACGGTCGAACGCAGCAGCGCGATGCCACGCTGGCGGATGTCGGCCGATGCAGAAGAGACGTCGGCCTCGGGGCTCAGGCCTGCCATGGCGATCGGCGCGATCCCGGCGTTCGCCATGGTTTGCCGGAGGGCGGTGACGTCGACATCGGCGTGACCCATCGGCGCGAAGGCGATGTGGGTGTAGCCCAGCGAGGCCAGGTCGTCGAGCGCGGCGCCGAGCCCGGGGTCGGCGGGGCCACTGCAGTAGACGTTGATGCCGCAGGCCATTGGGGGAGCAGTCATCGGTGGTTCCTTTCTGGTTCGGGACCTGTCGGGTCAGCGCGCAGCGGCGGTCGCTGCCTCGCGCAGGGCGGCCACGGTGGCCTGGAGGCCATAGCCGTGCTTGTTGCGCAGGTCCTCGTCCTCGCCGAAGCCGGCGTAGACCTGTGGGATGCCGAGACGCCGGAAGAACCTCACCGCAAGCAGGTCGTCGGCGATGGTCCCGGCGATGGACTGGGCCAGGCCACTGGCCTTGAGGTGATCCTCCAGAACGACGAACCGACCGGTCGTGGCCGCGCACTGGCGGATCAGTTCGGTGTCCAGCGGCTTGAGGGTGAACATGTCGACCACCTGGACCGAGATGCCGTCCGCCTCGACCGTCCGGGCGGCCTGCAGCGCCTGGACGGTGGTCTCACCGTGGGTGAACAGGGTGACGTCGGTGCCCTCGCGGGCGACGATGCCCTTGCCGATGGTGATCTGGCGTTCGTCGAAGTCGTAGATGACGGTGTCCTTCTTGCCGACGCCGGTGCGGATGTACATCGGCCCCGGCCAGGTCATCGATTGACGCAGCACCTCCCGGACCATGTTCGGATCGCTGATCGAGATGACGGTCATGTTGATCAGTGCTGTCATCAGCGCGAGATCCTCGACCGCGTAGTGGGTCGAGCCCCCGTTTCCCTGCAGGCCCCCGTGGGTGCCGATGATGCGGACGGGCAGGTTCGGATAGCAGACGTCGGTCCGCACCTGTTCCATGGCGCGCATGCTCAGGAACGGCAACATGCCGGACACCACCACGATGTTGCCCTCGTAGGCGAGCCCGGAGGCGACTCCGACCGACGACTGCTCGGCCAGCCCGACGTCCACGAAACGCTCCGGGAAGCGCTCCCGGAACTCGACGAGGGTCGCGCTGATGTCGGGGGTGATCACCCACAGGTTCGGGTGCTGCTCGCCCAGTTCGGCCAAGGTCTGCCCTGTGACCGACCGTGACGAGATGACCACATCGAAGTTGAAGGTTTCAGCCATGGCTCTTCTCCGTCCGGGTTCGTTGCAGTGATGCCAGCGCGCGTTCCAGGTCCTCAGGGCTCAGCGCCCCCGCGTGCCAGCCGAGGTTCCGCTCCATAAAGTCCACCCCGTGCCCCTTGACCGTGGTGCACACGACCGCCGTCGGACGCTCTGAGCTGGCCGCAGGCAGGGCGTCCACGGCAGCGCGCAGGGAGGCCATGTCGTGGCCGTCGGCCTCGATGACGTTCCAACCGAAGGCCCGCCACTTGTCGGTGTAGGGCTCCAGGACCACGCGGTCCTCGGAGAAGCTCGTCATCAGCTGGTGGTTGCGGTCGACGAAGGCGACCAGGTTCCCGAGTCCGGCGCTGCGGCCGATGAGTGCGGATTCCCAGACGCTGCCCTCGCAGGTCTCGCCGTCGCCCATCAGAACGAAAACGCGATGGTCGGCTCCGGACCGGCGGGCGTGAAGGGCCATGCCGACGCTGATCGGCAGTCCGTGCCCGAGGGAACCGGTGGACGCCTCCACGCCGGGGAGCTGCACCTTGCAGGGGTGCATGCCGTAAGCGCTGTCGAGCTGACCGTAGGTGGTGACGATGTCGTCGTAGTCGAAGAAGCCGCGCACCGACATGGCCACATACATGGCCGCCGCAGCATGCCCCTTGCTCAGGAGGAAGCGGTCCCGCGCAGGGTTGGCGATGTCGTCCGGGTCGACCCGCATTCCGTACTGGAACAGCACCGTGAGAATGTCTGCGACGGAAAGGTCGCCGCCGATATGAACCGCGCCACCGTAGGATGCGCACAGGTTGAGGAGTTTCTCCTTCATATCAAAAGAGCGATCCTCCAGTTCCTCAAGACTGATGTCTTGGCGTTCAATGGTTGTCGTCATCTGGGTTTCTTTCTGCTGGCGGGCCATCATTCACCGTCGAACATGTTCGAACGGATGAGGATCTTGGGATAGGTGCCGGACATCTGGGCCTCGAACGCCGCCACAGCGTCGTCCAGTTCGAAGACGGTGGCGGTGAGGGCGTCCAGGTTCAGCCGCGGCAGCGTCTGCAGGGCGCGCGGGTAGGCGTACGGCGAGATGTAGAGCCCGGTGATGGTCAACTCGTGGGCATAGCAGTACCGGTAGATGTTCAGGCCGAACTCGTAGTCGCCGGGATACATCGCGGCGAAGATGAGCCGCCCGCCCTTGGCGGTGATGCCGGGGAGTGGCTGAATGCCGGGCACCGAGCCTGAGGCGTCGATGACGATGTCGTAGCCCAGGCCCCGGGTCAGCTCCATCGCGGTTGCGTGGACATCCTCGTGGAGCGGGTCGATGGTGTGGTCGGCGCCGTAGGCGACGGCGAGGTCTCTCCGTTCGGCGATGGGCTCGATCAGGGTGAGCGAGGTGGCACCCATCATCTTGATCAACTGGAGGGTGAGCAGCCCGATCGGTCCAGCGCCGCAGACGGCGACCCGTTCTCCGATGCGTGACTGGGCCTTGTCCATGACCCGCACCGCGACCGAGGTCGGCTCCAGCAGGCAGCCTTTCCTGAGGGGGAGGTCATCGGGGAGCTGGTACACCTGCGACTCGTGCCAGACGACGGTCTCTGCCATGCCGGGACGGTTGTAGTCGTTGAGTGACTCGCAGAACTGCTGCTGCCCGTTCTGGCAGTAGTAGCAGGTGCCGCAGAACTTGACGAAGTTGCCAGCCACCCGGTTGCCTACCTTGAGTCCCTTCCGGGTGGCGCGTGGCCCGAGTTCGACGATCACCCCGGACAGTTCGTGGCCGAGCCCGATGGGAACCTCGGTCCCGAAGATGCCCTCGGCCAGATGCGGATCCGATCCGCAGATGGAGCAGTAGGCAACCTTGATGCGGACATCTTCCGGGCCCAGGGGCTGTTCGGGAATGTCCAGGACGCCGACGGCTCCGCGTGCGGCGGGGTCGGGATCCTTCAGGCTGCCGATCTTGGTGACATGGACGCATCTCATGATTCGTGGTCCTCCTTGGTCGTGGGTTCGGTGGTGGTCCGGGCGTCGAGTGCGGCTCGGTGGGCGGCTCCTTCGGCAGCGAGGGCGTGTTCCTCGTCGGTGACCGGATCCACCAGGCCGTCGCGGACGGCGATCTGGTGCTGGATGCTGGCCACCTTGTCCTCGGTGAGGTCGTAGAAGAGGGCGAACATGAGGAAAGTGATGGCGAGGATTCCTGCGGGTAACCATGTCGACATGAAGTGGATGCCTGCGAGGGATTCCGGGGTCTGCTGGGCCACATTGGGCTGGTAGCGGACGGCATCGAGGATCCAGGTGGGAATCACGCCGCCGAGCAGCATCGAGAACTTCAGACCCAGGCCGATCAGCGTCATCACGATGGCGGTCAATCGCCGTCCTGTGTTCAGGTCGCCGTACTCGACCGGGTCGGTGATGATCGCCCACAGGGCTCCCATGAGGATGCCGTACCCGAAGGACGCGATGCCGCGGAAGACGAGCATCAAGGCGATGCTGTCCGGGGACAGCAACCCCAGCAGGAGTGCCCCGGCCGCGCCGATGGCCAGCCCGAGCAGCGTGGTGCCCTTCTTGTGGAAATAGCGGTGGAGCCACGGCACGATAGGCACGCCGATCACCGACGGCAGCACGTTCATCAGGGAGAACCACGGCACCATGTCCGGGCGCTGGGCGAAGTAGGTCATGTAGTAGACGCCCGAGGTGGACTGGATGGTGTTGAACCCGTAGACCCCGAAGAACAGCCCGAACAACATGACGATGTACTTGTTGTGGGTCGCCTGATAGATGATCTGTCTGACGCCGGGCGGGTCGTCGTGGGAGGTGACGCGGATGCGTTCCACGAGGTGTGTGGTGGCCCACAGCAGGATCGTCACCATGAGGACCGCCATGGTGAGCGTGGTGAACATGTAGGACATCTGCAGGCTGAAGTACTGGGTGAACCAGCCGCTGAGCAGCGGGATCGTCAGCGCGACGATGACGCCGCCGCTCTGGGCGAACATCATCCGGATGCTCTGCAGTCGGGTGCGCTGCGCCGGGTCGGCCGTCATCACGGTGGCCAGCGAGATGTAGGGCTGGATGATGATCGTGTAGCCCATGTTCAGCAGGTTGTAGGTGGCGTAGGCCCACACGAGCTTGCCCGCGTAGCTGAACTCGGGCGTGCTGTAGGTCAGCACAGCGGCGAGGCCGAACGGCGCTGCGCTGAACATGATCCACGGAAGGTACTTGCCCCGTTTCGGGTTGGCCCGCTCGACGAGCCACCCCATGAGCGGATCATTGATGGTGTCCCAGAGCCGCGAGACGAGGAACATGATCGCGACGTGCCCCGGCCGCAGGCCGAAGACGTCGGTGTAGAAGAAGGTGATGTACATCATGATCGCCTGGAAAACCAGGTTCATCGCGAAGTCAATCAGTGAATAGTTGACGATTTCCGTTTTGCGGAGTCTGTAATATCCGGGTTCGGGTCCGGACTTCTGCCACCTGCTGCGCTCCTCGGTCGCCATGGCTGACGCAGGTTCCCGGTTCATGGGCCATCCTCTCTGCGCTGATGAAGGGTGGTGATCCCCTTCCGGCAGCGGTGCCGCGAGGGGCCATAAAGGGACCATACGACACGTGTCACCTGTTTGGGAAGGGGGGAGCGTCCGCATTTTGGCGACACGTGTCGTCTAATGTTGGATGACACTGGTCATCTGATCTCCCACTGAGATCGCGGGGGCGCCACTCGAGGACGAACTACCATGACGTCTGCTGCCAGGGGGGGAGCACTCCCCGGGCCGGTTCGTCGACGAAGGGGAGGGCAGGCGTGTCGCTGGGTGCTGAGGGGGGGCGCAACCCGACCCGACAGGATGTGGCGCGTCGGGCGCACACGTCGTTGGCGACGGTGAGCTATGTCGTCAACAACGGCCCGAAACGGGTGTCCGCGCAGACCCGGGACCGGGTGCTGCGAGCCATTGCGGAGTTGGGGTACCGACCCGATCCGGTGGCCCGGTCCTTCCGGGGTGTGGACGACGGCGCCATCGGCATGCTGGTGCCCAACTTCAACGGCCCATTCTTCGCTGACCTGGTGGCCGAGGTCGAGCGGCAGGCCGTCAGCCGCGGCAAGGTGGTGCTCTTCGGATCCACCGGATACGACCCGGCAGCGGAGAGTTCACTGATGCAGACCTTCCGCGATCGGCGGGTGGGCGCGGTGCTCATCATCGGTCCGACACCGCACGTCAAGGCTCCCGGGATCGAACACGGCGCGCTCAATGTCTTGAGGATGACCGGCGGGCACCGGGCGGTCGCGATCGGCATCGCCCAGCGGGAGGCGACGCGCGCCGTCGTGCAGCACCTCTTCGACCACGGTCGCCGCCGGGTCGCTGCGCTGTTCGGTCCCACCAGCCACGGGGTCTTCAATGTCCGCTACCGGGGGTGGAAGGATGTCGCGGCCTACACCCCGCAGCAGACCCGGGACCTGGTCCGGCGCAGCGACTACTCCTTCCACGGTGGATATACCGCAACCCTGGAGTTGTTCGATCAGGCGCACGCGCCGGATGGCCTCTTCGTGTCCAATGACACCCAAGCCGTGGGTGCTCTCAAGGCGCTGAACCACCTCGGATTCCGGGTCCCCGACGATGTCGCCGTTGTCTCCATCGACTCCACCGAGCTGAGCCCGTTCCTGGTCCCGTCCCTGACCTCGATCAGCCAACCGACCGGGCTGCTCGCCGAGGCGGCGCTGGATGTGGTCGAGGGAATCGTTGCTCAGGACCAGACAACGGTCCGGGTGCCGTTCACCCTCGAGGTACGCGACTCCTGTGGCTGTGGTGAGCGGACACCGGCCGGTGAGACCTCGGCGGGACACTGATTGGTTGGCCTCCCTTCGTCCGGCGCCGGCGCTCGGGGGGTCACTCAGGGGTGCGTCGGGGTTGTGCCGGAGTTGGGGAATCTGGGTGGGCCGACCTGCGTTCTCTACAATGAAGTGACGACCTGACCACGAAAGGCCAGCAGCCATTATGCGCAGCACCAATCCCGTCTTCACCCGCTCGGGGCAGTTCCAGCAACAGGCTCCCCAGGGTTATGCCAATCCTCAGGGCTATGGCGCCCCCCAGTACGGCGCCCCTCAGGCCCCCCAGTACGGCGCGCCCGGCGGCGCTCCCTCCGCACCCCGCGGGGTGATGACCCTCGACGATGTCATCACCAAGACCGCGATCACCTTGGGTGCCCTGTTCCTGGTGGCTGCGGCCACCTTCATGCTTCTGCCCAGCAGCCTGCTGATCCCCACCGCCATAGTGAGCAGCCTGGTCGGTTTCGTCACCGTGCTGCTGGTCAGCGCCCGGCGGCGGATCAACCCGGGCATGGTGCTGGTCTACTCCGCACTCCAGGGCGTCTTCATCGGTGCGTTCAGCAAGCTGTTCAACCTGATGTTCCCCGGCATCGTGGTGCAGGCGGTGTTCGCCACCTTCGTCGCCGCCGGCGTCACCCTGTTCGCCTACCGGTTCTTCAACATCAAGGTCACCGCGCGGTTCCGCCGCATCGTCACCTACTCGACGATGGCCTTTGCGGCCCTCCTGCTGGTCAACCTGGTGCTGGCCATCTTCGGGATCGACATGGGCATCCGTGGCGCTGGTGGCGGGGTCAGCCTCCTGGTCATCCTCGTGTCGATGGTCGCGATCGTTCTGGCCGTGGCCAATCTGGTGATGGATTTCGACTTCGTCGAGCAGGGTGTCCGCAACGGGCTCCCCGCGTCGGAGTCCTGGCGGGCCGCCTTCGGCCTGACCGTGACGATGGTGTGGCTCTACACCGAGATTCTGCGGGTTCTCAGCTACTTCCGGAACTGAGTGACGCTCGCTCGGGCCCTCGCGCTGCGGCGTGGGGGCCCGAGGGCTGTCCGGGAAGAGGCGCTCAGCAGCCGAGGTTTCTGGTGTGCCAGGTGTGGAGGACCGTCGGGAGATGCTTGGTCAGCAGCGCCCGCGAACTGTGGATCCAACCGACCTCGCGGACGTGGTCGAGCTGAACCCACTGGCTGTCGGCGGTGGTGCCCCCGACATCGTGCACCACGGCGTCGGTCGGGCGCGGGCAGTGGGCGGCATAGATCAGCCGGACCGCATGGAAGTCCTCCACGACCCCGTGGGGGGAGGACCCGATCCAGTGGTCGGACTGGACATCGAGGAACTGCACGACCTCAACCTCCTGGCCGGTCTCCTCATAGGCCTCCCGGTGGACCGTCGTGGCCGGGTTCTCGCCGGGGTCGATTCCGCCGCCCGGCAGGCCCCACATGCCCGCGACGGCGGTGAGATCGGAGAACTGGGTGGCGAGAATGCCGCGCTCCGAGATCATGATCCCGTAGGCCGCGAGCCGCTGCCGGACCACGGGGGAGACGTTGACCTCATCGCCCCGCAGGGTGGACCGGGTCCGCTGGGGTCCCCGGGGCAGGACCGCCCGGCGATGGGGGCACACCTGCAGGGTCACGGTGAGGTGGTCGACCGTTCCTGACGCGCTGAGGGGTCGGAGAACCTTGAAGCCCTCCTCCCAGGCGAGCTGGTAGGGATCCTGGCCGTGAGCGAGCGTGGCGGACCAAGCCGGGCCTGCGCCCGGCACCTCGACGCCGACGATCTCCACCTGTCCCATCTAAGCCCGCGCCCCCGGATGAACCAAACTGCCGGACCGCCTGGAGCCGGTCGGGGGACACCCCCGACCGTTGGTCGGCGACCGGTATCGCCTGCCGGGTGGCGCGCGGGCGAGGCGGTGGATCCCCCAGGAGTGCCATACTTCGCCGACGCTCTTGGCTGAGCGGCGGCGCGGGCAGCCCCACGCGCCGTCAGGGTTCGTTACCCTGCCGTCAACCAGACGAATCGAGGCGTGGTGGATCTGATGGATTGGGGGACGATTCTCCTCATCCTGGACTATGTGGTGAAGTTCGTGGCGATCGGACTGATCCCGGAGAACCGGCACCCGTCGTCGTCGTTGGCCTGGCTGCTGGTCGTCCTGCTGGTGCCGGTCGTCGGGCTGCCGCTGTTCCTGCTCCTGGGGAGTCCGTACGTCCGCGGACGTCGCCACCGGACCCGGGCGCGGTCCAACGAGTTGCTGAGCGCCCGGTTCATCGATGACCCGCTCCTTCCCGACGGCATCGAGGTGGAGCCTGACCTTCACTCGCTGGTGAGGCTCAACCGCACGCTCACGGCGCTGCCGGCGGTCCTCGGCGACCATCAGGGCATCGAAGCCGACTACGTGGGTTCGATCCATCGGATGGCCGAGGCTGTGGATGAGGCGACGCGGACCGTCCACGTCGAGATCTATGCGGTGGCGAGGGACCGCACCACGGAGGTGTTCTTCACCGCCCTGGAGCGCGCCGTTAGC
Source organism: Propioniciclava sp. (assembly GCA_047973315.1). Lineage (GTDB taxonomy): Bacteria > Actinomycetota > Actinomycetes > Propionibacteriales > Propionibacteriaceae > Propioniciclava. The sequence continues at coordinate 25,233 of JBKEBV010000033.1, read as the reverse complement.
CGGGGCGTGACCGTGCGGCTGCTGCTGGACCAGATCGGGTCGTCGAAGTACCCCGGCTACCGGGCGATGCTGCGCTCGATGACCGCCGCGGGGATCGAGTGGCGGTTGATGATGCCGTTGCAGCCGCTCAAGGGTCGCTGGCGTCGCCCCGACCTGCGCAACCACCGCAAGCTCGTCACCGTCGACTCGATGGTGGGATTCATGGGCTCGCAGAACATGATCGACTCGACGTACCTGATGAGGAAGAACGTCCGGGTGGGTCGCCACTGGCATGACACCACGATCCGGCTCACCGGACCGATCGTCGATCAGCTCGAGGCCGTTTTCGAGGCCGACTGGTTCGCCGAGTCGGGAGAACGCCTCCACCTCGAGCGTGGGTCCGGACCGGCACCGGCCGCGGTCGGTGGTGCGACCAACCTGTTTCAGCTCATCCCCTCCGGGCCCGGCTACACCACCACCCCCAACCTGCGGCTGTTCACCTCGTTGATGGAGCAGGCGAATGAGAAGCTGTTCGTGGTCAGCCCGTACTTCGTGCCCGACGAGGCGTTGCTGCAGACCATCACCACCGCCGCTTACCGCGGTGTTCGCGTCGAGTTGTACGTGAGTGAGCAGGCCGACCAGTTCATGGTCGATCACGCCCAGGCCTCCTATTACCGCGCCCTGCTCGAGTCCGGGGTGCGGATCTACCGGCTCCCTCGGCCCGCGGTGCTCCACAGCAAGTTGTTCGTCGTCGACGATCAGATGGCTGTCTTCGGCTCCTCGAACCTCGATATGCGGTCCTTCGAGCTCGACTACGAGATCACCTTGCTGGGGACCGGTGGTGATTTCGTGGCCGAGATCCACGCCGTCATCGCGGCATACCGCGCCGCATGTGTCGAGCTCACCCGCGAACAGTGGGAGGGGCGCTCCTGGGGTGCCCGCTACGTCGACAACGTGATGCGGCTGACCTCGGCGTTGCAGTAGGCCGGCAGCGCCGCACCGATGCGCCGTCGGGCCTGTCGCCGGCGACTTTCCGGTCCGCGGGCCGCTGTCCGGGTGTGGCGCGCGCCGGATCGGAGGATCCACCCTCGACCTTCCTTAAGGTTTTATGCTTATAATCTAGGAATGAAGGTATCAAGCTTCAAGGTGGGCGTCGTGGTGACGGCCGACCAGCAGCAGAGCCGCCGAAGCGATGACGATGTGCCACGCGCGCTGGATGCGCTCGCCGGTCTCCCGGGCTTCCGTCTGGCCTGGGAACGGACCGTCGGGGACGAGATTCAGGCCTTCACCGAGGATCCTGCCGCCGCGGTGGCAGCGGTCGAGGTCCTCATCCGACTCGATCGGTGGCAGATCGGGCTGGGTCTAGGCCCGGTCGAGGCGCCGCTGCCGAGCTCGACCCGGGCGGCCCGGGGGGTGGCGTACCTGGACGCCCGGAGCGCCGTCGAGCGCGCGAAGCGGGCGCCGGTCCCGCTCGCGGTCGCCGGCCCGGGTGCCGCCGACGTCGAAGCCGCGTTGTGGCTCTACGGTGCTCAGCTCGCGCGTCGGACCGCGGAGGGATGGCAGGCTGCTGATCTGCTCGCCGAGGGCCTCACCCAGACCGAGATCGCCGCGCGCCTCGGGGTCTCCCCCTCAGCGGTCAGCCAGCGGGTGGCACGGGCAGGCATCGAGGTGTCTGACGCCGGCAGAGCCCTGATCATCCGTCTGCTCAGCAGCGCCCTGGCGGACCAGGAAGTGTCGGAGCCGGCCGATAGGTTGATCTCATGAGCGCTTCGCTGTGGGCCCAGGCCGGGATCATCGTCGCGTTCGGTCTGCTGGTGGTCATCGGTGGAGTGCCGTTCGTCGAGCGGATGTTCCGGTTCATCGACCGTCCCCGATCCCCGGCCGGCCAGGAACCCCACCTTCTTCAGGCGGGCGCGAGCCTGCGCGGGGGAACGTGGATCGGCGCGCTGGAGCGGCTCAGCGTCTACGGCGCCATCCTTGCGGGTTACCCTGCAGGAATCGCCGTCGTGGTCGCCCTCAAGGGTCTGGCGCGCTACCCGGAACTGCGCGCCTCATCGGCAGGCTCGGCGGAGCGGTTCATCATCGGGACGTTCCTGTCCCTGCTCCTCGCCAGCGGCGGTGCCCTCGCCGCCGGTGCGGTGAGTGATCTGGTCGTCCGCCTTGTCGGCTGAGCCCACGACGGCACCTCCGCGGTGTCGATCCGGTTGTTACCGGACCCGGTCGCCGTCCAGGGTAGTGGTGAAAGGGTCCGCCGAACCCAGCTGGAAATACATGCGGGCGACCCCGATGCCCTCCCGGTCGTCGATGACGCACGTCCACGCCTCGTCGTAGCGGAAGTCGCCGTCATGGTGCGCTTCGGCCAGAACGTCCCAGACCACCTCCGGGCGGACGGTGCGCGGGTCCATCGGGGGCAGCGCACTCGTCTCGGTGCGGGTGGTGATCAGCAGCGGTGTCCGCGGTGCCCGCTGATACCGGGTGATCGTGCCCGCCTCGGCATCGGTGGTCTGCAGGTAGGCGCCCTCGTCGGAGGAGAACACCACCTGGGTGGCGCTCATCCGGTCGCCGAGCGCCTCGGCGTAGGCATCGCTGATCCCCCACTCGGTGGTGGGGTCGAGGGTGGGGACGAGCCTTCCGTCGGGGGTGAAGAAGACCGTGCGGGACTCCGGCGTGGTCGTCACCGTCATCGCGACGACGCCGCCGGAGTAGTCGACGATCTGCAGTTCCTGACTGGCGTTGGAGCCAGCGACGGCGTGGGCCGCACGGAACAGCGATCCGATGTCATCCAGCGCATAGTCCCCGGGGGTGAACGCGGCCTGCGCCACATCGACGATGTCCGATTCCACGGTGCCCACCCGGCCGTCCCGGTAGGCCCACGTTTCGATCGCACCGTCGGTGACCACCGCGACCCGGATCTCGTGACGGGCGATCGCCACCATGACTGCATCGGTGGCCCCGGCGGCGTCCATCAGGGTGTCCACCATGCTGCGGGCAACACCCGGCTGGGTGAAATCGGGATCATCGGTCGGGGTGGGTCGGGGTGTGGGTGCTGCCGAGGTCGGGGATCGCGTCGGCTGCGGGGCGCGCGCCTGCGGGCTGCACCCGGAGAGGAGGCCGACCGCGACCGTCAGGCAGACGACAGCGCCGAGGATCCTCACGTCAGGGAGCCTACCTTCCGGGGTATCAGGCCTCGTGTCGAGCGGCGCCGCCGCGCCGCTACCATGCGCCTGTGAGCACGGTCAGGGGGGTGGCGCGGACGCTGACCTGGATGCTTGTCGCCTTCCAGGCGGCCCAGGGTGGCTGGCCGCTCCGGCTCGAGCCGTTCATGCGCTCCTACTGGGTGATCGACTACAGCCAGGGATTCGTGCGTCGTGGTCTGGCCGGGGAACTGGTCGACCTGCTGCCGGGAGCCACCAGCTCCCCGCAGATCGTCGCAGCGGTCTGGTTCACCACCCTGGCCTCCCTGGCGGCGATCATCGGGCTGATCGTCCTGCTCCAACGCCGCGGACACGACGCCCTGGCGCTGCTCCTGGCCGCGAGCCCCTTCATCATTGATCAGCTCTCCCAGAACCGTCGTCCCGACCAGTGGGGGGTCGTGATCCTTGTCCTGGCGGGGCTCATGGTGGCGCAGCGCTGGAGGGGAGCTCGCTGGTGGGGTGCGCTGGCGGGCCTGGGGGTGATGCAGGCCGCACTGACCCTGATCCATGAGGCGAGCCTGTTCCTCACCGCCGTCTGGGTGTTCCCGCTGATCATGAGCCGCACCGATCTGAGCCGGCGCGCTCGCTGGGGGTCGGTCGTCGCCTTCGTGGCGCCGTCGGTGGCACCCGCGGTCGCGGTGCTCCGCCACGGTCGGGCCTCAGCAGAGCAGATGTCGGGGCTGGCCGACCGGGCCGTCACCCTCGGGCTGCTCACCCCCGATGAGGCCGCCAGCACCATGATCTCCTACCTCAACCAGACCGTGGCCGACTCAGCTGCGATGGTCGCCGGGTTCACGACCACCCGGATCCTGATGGTGGTGCTGTGGGCGGCGATCATGGTCGCGGTGCACCTGATCTGGTTGCGGCCTGTGGACATACCGTGGTGGTCCCTCATCCCGGTGGCGCTGGGGACGGCTGTGGTCTTCGCCACCTCACTCGACTGGCCCCGGTGGACGACGATGGCCGGTACCTGCCTGCTCGTGGTCGCCGGCTCCCTGGCGCTGCCGCGCCCGCCGCGGCCGGTCGAGGTCTGGATGCTCCCGCTCGCGGTCTACCTCGCCACCAGGGCCGCCCTGCTGCCCAACGCCACGCCCGCCACCTGGGTGAGCTGGCTGCAGTACTGGGTGTCCTGAGCAGCGGTTCGCCCGCGGGGCCGGATCGGCGAAGGGCCAGGCCGGGCGGGTGAGGTCAGGAGAGGATCGCGCCGAGGGCCAGCGCCGCCGAGAAGCCTGCCTCGATCAGCCCGATCGTCCGGGGGCGTGGCACCGGGGTCCGGCGGGGAATCACCGCGGCGCGCACGGTCGTGATGCCGAAGAAGATCGGCCACCACCACCCGCTCACCCCGAGTGCGGCCAGTGCGGCGAAGCTGGCGGAGGCCCCGGCATGCCAGCTGACCGATGCCACCAGGAAGCGTGGGTTTCCCCGCTCCCGGATGTTGGTCTTGACATGGAGGACCGTTCCGAAGAAATAGGCGAAGGTTGCCACCGTGTGCACCAGCACCCGGGTCAGGTCGGGAGCGGTCAGCATCTCGGTGGGGTCCGGGTAGCGGGCCACCAGAATCATCAGCGATGCCGCCGCCACGGTCAGCGCGCCACCGGTCCAGTTCCGCTCGCGCCGACGTCGGGCCAGTCCCAGGGCCGATGTCAGCAGGACGGCGAACGCCGGAATCCACCAGGCGAGGGCGGGCCCGGTCAGCAGCAGTGCGGCGGCACCACTCACCAGCGTCACGGCCGCCTCCACCAGGAAGGGGCGCACCCACACCTCCCGACGTGCTGGTGCCGACTTCAGCCAACCGGAGGCGGCGTAGAACGCGAAATAGCCGACGATCCAGCACACGAACAGCGGCACGAGAAACAAGGCCGGTCGGGCCGCCTCGGCGCGGGCGATCACCCCCACCAGGAACGGGATGAGCAGCATCGCCCAGGCCCCGTGCTGATTCGGGACCCACCGGGGGGCCCTGTGACGGGGTGCGGAGGGGCGCATCACCCCGACGGATCCGGACTCTTCAGGGATCGGGTGACCAGGTAGCTGCGGTCCCGGGCCTCGATAGTGGTGATGCCGATGCACTCGCGCAGCACCGGCAGGTAGGGCAGGTGGCTGTTGTAGACCAGCCAGAGTTCACCCCCGGGCCGCAGCGCCCGGGTGGCGCGCTTGATCATCGCCAGGGTGGGGCCGGAATCCTTGGCTGCGCCGCGATGGAAGGGAGGGTTGCTCACAATCAGGTCGGCGGAGGCGTCCGGGGTCCTGCCCAGCCCGTCCGCGCGTCGGGTGCCGACCTGGACCTGGTTGGCCGCTGCCGTGAGCAGCGTCGACTGCACGGCGGTCCGCGCGACGTCGATCCCGGTGACGGCGTAGCCGCGCAGGGCGAGCCAGCTGGTGATGATGCCAGAACCGCAGCCGAAGTCGAGAGCCACCCCCTGGGCGGTGGTCGAGTTCTCCGGACCGGGTTCGGGGAGCACGCGCCCGAGCGTGCGCAGCAGCAGGTGGGTTCCGTCGTCGAGACGGTTGGCGCAGAAGACGTTGCCGCGGGAGATCAGCGTCAGTCCGGCTTCGGGAAGGAAACGGCGTTGCGGCCACCGGTGTGCTGTGGGCCGAGCGCCCGTGGCATGGATCACCCGTGACTTCTGCCGTCCGAGGCTCGCGGTGACCGTGGCGAAACAGCGTCCGAGCGCAGCGTTCTGTGCCAGCGTCATGTGCTTGACGCGCCCACCGGCGACCACGCGCGCCGTCGGAGGCAGCCACGTCGACAGCGTCTCCGCGAGGTCCTCCACCGCCGCCACGGCCCGGGGGAGGCGCCACAGCACCAGGTCGGGAACCCAGGAGTCCTCGGGAATCTGGGTGAGGACGAGCCGACGCGGCAGATGCCGCTCGTCGCGCAGGTCATCGCACCAGGCCCTCACCCGTGCCCCGCGCCGCTCGGCCTCCCGGGTGAGGCCGGCGTCGACATCGTCGACGATCAGAACGTTCCCGGACACCTCGCCCGCCTCGTCAAGGATCAGGCTGGCGACGGGGTCGAGGGACATACGACCGAGTGTAGTAGGAAGGACTAGTTCTGCCGATATCAACCACCGTCGGTGGGACCGTCCGTCTTGCCTCCCGGGCCGGGTCCGCTGGTGAGAAAGTGAAAGTTCCGCACCGACGAGCGGGCATCCTCCACTACGGTGGGCACCGTGAGTTGCCAGAGCTGGGACGCTCCGCTGGTTCTGGGATATTCCTGAGCACGTAGCTGTGCCGGAGCACCGAAGGAGAGACCAGTACATGACCGAGACGAAATACGTCTACGACCTCAGTGAAGGCGACGTCTCACTGAAGCCCCTGCTGGGTGGTAAGGGTGCCGGCCTGGCGGAGATGAACCGGATCGGTGTCCCGGTTCCGGACGCCTTCACCGTCACCACCGCATCCTGTGTCGCAGCGATGAACAATGACGGCGCCTGGCCCGACGGCCTCGAGGCGCAGATCGCCGACGCTCTGGGTCGTCTCGAGTCCCGGACGGGTCTGGTGCTGGGGTCGGCGGAGAGGCCGCTCCTGGTGTCGGTGCGCTCGGGCGCGATCTACTCGATGCCCGGCATGATGGACACCATCCTCAACCTCGGCATCTCCGATGAGACTGTCGGTGCGGTGGCCGAGCTCGCCGGCAACGAGCGTTTCGCCTGGGACTGCTACCGCCGCTTCGTCCAGATGTACGGCGAGGTGGTCGAGGGGATCGCCCCGAACGTCTTCGAGGACGCCCTGACCGCCATGAAGGAGGCCCGGGGTGTCACTCAGGACACCGACCTGACCGCCGCGGACCTCAAGGAACTCACCGGGCAGTTCAAGAGTCTCGCCAATGAGGCGCTGGGCGGCGATTGGACCTCCGATCCCCGCGAGCAGCTGCTCCGCTCGGTCAATGCCGTGTTCAAGAGCTGGCTCAACCCGCGCGCCGAGGTGTACCGAAAGTCCCAGGGCATCTCCCGGGATCTCGGCACCGCCGTTAACGTGCAGCAGATGGTGTTCGGCAACCGTGGTGAGACCTCGGCGACCGGGGTGTGCTTCACGAGGAACCCCTCCACCGGCGCCAAGGAGCTCTACGGCGAGTTCCTCACCAACGCCCAGGGTGAGGACGTTGTGGCCGGCATCCGCACCCCGCGACCACTCGCCGAGATGGAGGGTGAACTTCCCGAGGCGTACGCCGAGCTGATCGACACCATGGCCAGGCTTGAGCTTCACAACAAGGACCTGCAGGACATGGAGTTCACGATCGAGGATCGTAAGCTCTACCTGCTGCAGACGCGCAACGGCAAGCGGACCGCCGCCGCAGCGGTGAAGACGGCTGTCGACATGGTGGATGAAGGTCTGATCACCCGCGACGAGGCATTGATGCGGGTTGAGCCCGACCAGCTGGACGCTCTGCTGCATCCGGCTATTGATCCGAATCACGGTCAGACGGCCATCGTCAAGGGGCTCCCCGCCTCGCCGGGCGCGGCGGTGGGTGCGCTGTCCTTCGATGCCGACGATGCTGCTGAGCGCGGCGGCCGGGGGGAACAGGTCATCCTGGTCCGTTACGAGACCACGCCGGATGACATTCATGGCGTCATGGTCGCCCAAGGTGTGCTCACCGCCCACGGCGGGATGACCTCGCATGCGGCCGTGGTGGCTCGCGGGATGGGCATCACCTGCGTGGCGGGTGCGCCGGGCATCAAGATCGATCCCGTCGGGAAGTCGGTCACCATCGGTGAGGCTAGCTACGGCAGCGGCGATGTCCTGACTCTCAACGGGTCCACCGGCGAGGTGTTCGCCGGAGCGCTCGAGCTGGTGCCGCCGGCCATCAATGAGGACTTCGAGAAGATCGTCGGCTGGGCCGACGAGGTCCGCCGGCTGGGTGTGCGGGCGAACGCGGAGAACTTCGAGGATGCTTCGAAGGCCCGTGAACTGGGCGCCGAGGGCATCGGGCTGGCCCGGACCGAGCACATGTTCATGGCCGCTGACCGGTTGCCGGCGGTGCGCAAGATGATCCTCGCCGAGAACGAGGACCAACGGGGCGCGGCACTGGCGGAGATTCTGCCGATGCAGCAGGCCGACTTCGAGGCGATCTTCACCGCGATGAAGGGCCTTCCGGTCACCGTGCGACTCCTGGATCCGCCGCTGCACGAGTTCCTGCCGAGCCTGGTCGAGCAGAGCCTGCTGGTGCAGCAGCTGGAGCTCACCGGCGCCGATCAGGCCCAGATCGAGGCCGAGAAGGCGACGCTGGCCCAGGTCAAGAAGCTGCACGAGCAGAACCCGATGCTCGGTACCCGCGGCTGCCGCCTGGCGATGCTCTACCCCTCCATCCCGGACATGCAGGCCCGGGCGATCATCCGCGCTGCGCTCGCGGTGCTGGATCGTGAGGGCGAGACCGTCGGCGTTGAGATCATGGTGCCGTTGGTCGCGTTCGAGTCGGAGCTGAAGACCCAGCGCGAGATCATCGTGAAGGCTGTCGAGGATGAGTTCGAGCAGGCCGGCAAACGTCTGGACTACACCATCGGAACGATGATCGAGATCCCCCGGGCTGCGCTCACCGCCGACCAGATCGCCAACCAGGCCGACTTCTTCAGCTTCGGTACCAACGACCTGACCCAGACCGGCATCGGCATCTCCCGTGATGACGCCGAGGCCGGCTTCCTGGGTGAGTACGTCGACACCGAGGTGATCTCGGCCAACCCGTTCGCGTCGCTCGATTCCGCCGGTGTCGGCCAGCTGGTCGCCATGGGCGTGGCCAAGGGCCGTTCGACCAAGCCGATGCTGAAGACGGGTGTCTGTGGCGAACACGGTGGGGACCCGGCATCGATCGCGTTCTTCAACACGGTCGGTCTGGACTACGTTTCCTGCTCCCCCTTCCGGGTGCCGATCGCCCGGCTGGCGGCGGCTCGGGCTCAGCTACAGCAAGGCTGAAGGACGATCCTGAGGGGCTCGGCTAACCGCCGGGCCCCTCAGTCATGCCGTGATCGCGCCTACGCGGGGGCCGGGCTCGGACTCAGGAGGCGTCCTCAGCGGTGGCGCCGTCCAGGACGGCCCGGGTGCCGGACAACCCGAGGCGGGTTGCGCCGGCGTCCACCATCGCGGTGGCGGTGTCCCAGGTGCGGATGCCGCCGGAGGCCTTGACGCCCAGGCGTCCGCCGACCGTCCGCGCCATCAGCTCCACGGCATGCACCGACGCGCCACCGGACGGGTGGAAGCCGGTCGATGTCTTGACGAAGTCAGCTCCGGCGGCCTCGGCGGCCCGACAGGCGGCCACGATCTCGTCATTGGTGAGGGCTGCTGACTCGATGATCACCTTGAGCACGGCCGGGGGCGGGACGACGTCGCGGACCGCGCGGATCTCGTCCTCGGTGAACACGGTGTCGCCGGATTTGAGCGCCCCGACATCGATGACCATGTCCACCTCGACCGCCCCCGCCCGGATCGATTCGGCCGCCTCAGCAGCCTTGACCTGGGGGGTGTGCTTCCCCGACGGGAACCCGCAGACGGTGGCGATCTTCACCTGGCCGGTGTCGACCGACAGCGGAAGCATCGACGGGGAGACACAGATGGAATAGACGCCGAGGTCACGGGCCTCGGCCACCAGAGCCTCGACCTCGGATGCCGTCGCGTTCGAGGCGAGCAGGGTGTGGTCAACCAGCTGGGCCAGGTCGGAACGGGTCGTCATGGGCAGACGTCCTTTCAGTGGGTAGGGGTTCAGCCTAATGGGCACCGGCAGATTCAGGACTGGAGTGGAGGGGGCTGACCGTCGAGCTGTGCGGGAGCGGTCTGGCCCCTGCCTCGCTCGTCCGTTGAATGTCAGGGGCCGCTGGGATGCGTGATGGCTCCTCGCCGACGTCGGTCAGCTGGCGCCCAGTTCCCGGGTGAAGTCGCGCACGAAGGACAACGCGGCTCCGGTCGCGACCGGCTCCACGGTGTGGGTGCAGGCAACCAGGAAATCCTCCGGCGACCGGGTCAGGAAGTGCAGGTCGGCGACTTTCGCCGCGACGTCATCGAGACGATCCCCCAGGTGGGCTCCGACGTCACCTCCCAGCACCACCGTGGCTCCGTACATCAGCCGGATATCGACCACCGCGCGGGCGAGGTCGGTGGTGTAGCGGTCCCACACCTCGACCAGGTCCGGGTCGCCTCGTTCGACGCCTTCGAAGAACGCCGTCAGCTGGCCGTTGGTGTGCCCGGTGAGAACTGAGGCGTTGCAGTACCGGTCCATGCATCCCTGTTTGCCGCAGTAGCACCGCAGGCCGCCGGGATGCAGCGGGACATGTCCGATCTCGCCGGCGAATTCGCCATCACCGAGGTACACTTCGCCACCGATGAGCACCGACCCGCCGACGCTGCGGGACAGGCTCACGTAGAAGGCGTTCCGGAACCCGCGATCGGGCCAGAATTCTGCTAGGCCGGCCGCATCGGAGTCATGAACAAGGTGGATCGGGAACCGCAGGCGTGTGCTGAAGTCGGCCGCGCTGACGCCGGCGTTGTCCAGGACCGGCCCGTAGGTCACCACCTGCCGCAGCCGGCTGACCAGACCCGGCATCGCGACGCCGACGCCCAGGATCCGGTCCGTGGGGGCACCGCTCTGCTGGATCAGTGCGCGCACCTCGTCGGCGACGAGGTCGAAATACTGCGGAGTGTTGGTGAAGGGCTGCCGGGTGCGCCGGATCGCCCTGACCTCGCGCTCCAGATCCACCATCAGGCTCACCACGCCCTCGGCGGTGATGTCCACACCCACCGCCAGGCGCCCGTCCGGGACGCATCGGTAGGCCACCGGGGAGCGGCCGCCGTGGGCACCTGAGGGGAGGCGTGCCCCCTCGGCGAGGAGTCCCTCCTGCTTCAGGTGGCTCACATACTTCGAGACGGTGGGAAGGCTCAATCCCAGCAGGCCGGCGATCTCGTTCTTGGTCAGCAGCCCACGGGCACCGACGAGGTCGTAGATCTCCCGGCTCGTCTGGCCCCGGATGCCCGCCGTTCTCATGACCGCATTCACCATGCCTTCCGCTGCTGACAACGCTCCTATCCTGGCGGGGCCGCCTCGAAGCCTACCGGGAGAAGCATCCGCCGCAACCCAGGCGCGATCCGGGGCGCCTGGTGCCAGCACCGTACCCAGCGATGGGCGCAGAGCTGGGCCGACAGCGAGCCGGCTCAGGTCCGAGCGTTGTAGAGGTTCCTGACAGCGTCGATCAGGACGGCCACGAAGATCATCAGTCCACCGGCCAGGGTGATCAGCGTCGACTGGATTCCGAGGATCGCCAGCCCCACCTGGATGACGGTGAGCAGGAGGGTTCCCGCCAGGACACCCAGCATGCTTCCGCGACCACCACTCAGGCTGACGCCGCCGATCACCGCAGCCGCGATCACCTGCATCTCGTAGGTGGTGCCGAAGGACGAGGTCACCGCGCCCATGTAGCCGGCCAGCAGCCAGCCGGCGATTCCCGACAGTAGACCTGAGACCACGTAGGCCCAGATCTTGGTGCGGTCGACGTCGATCCCGGCGATGTAGGCCCCACGGGGGTTGCCTCCCACTGCGAACAGCGCCCGGCCGAAGCGCGTCCGGGTCCAGATCACGTGGAAGGCCGCGAACGCCAGGATCAGCACGAGAGGAAGGATCGGGAAGATCCCGATCTGTCCCTGGCTCACATACTTGAACGAGTCCGGAAGCTGGGAGATCGTCTTGCCGCCGGTGATGGCCAGGAGCGCGCCTTGCAGCACCATGTTCATGGCCAGGGTGGCGATCAGCGCGTTCGCGCGCAACTTGGTCACGATGAGGCCGTTGATCAGGCCGATCAACGAGCCCATCACGAAGATGAGCGCGATGGACGCCACGACGGGAAGTCCGGCGTTCATCGCCAGCACGCCGGTCAGCGCCGAGAAGCCTGCCGTTCCCACCGTGGACAGGTTGATGTCCCCGAGCAGGATCACCATGGAGATGGCGATGGCGAGCAGTCCGAGCACGGTCGCCTGGACCAGAATGTTGGAGAGGATCCCGAAGGAGTAGAAGGATGGCCGGAAGATGCCCATGATCAGAATGGAGAGCACCAGGAGCAGCCAGACCGCCTGGTTCATGCTGAAGTCGAGGATCTTTCTCCCGACCGATGCCTGGGTGCTCATACTGCCTTCTTTCCGTGATCGCGCATGTCGGTGAGTTCATCGATGGTGATCCCCTCGTTCTCGAGGATCGTCATAACTTCTCCGTCACTGAAGAAGACGAGCCGGTCGGCGACGCGGAGCAGCTCGTCGTAGTCATTGGTGAGATAGACCGCGCTCATCCCGTGGTGGGTGAGATCCAGGATGGCGGAGATGATCTCCTCGCGACTCTTGATGTCGATGCCGACGGTCGGTTCGTCGAGGATGAGGAGGCGCGGATCCGTGTCGAGGAGCCGACTGACAATGACCTTCTGCTGATTTCCACCCGACAGGCTGTTGATCGAGTCGTCAACCGACTGGCACTTGATCTTCAGGGCGTCGGCGTACTTCTCTGCTTCGACTCGCTCCTGGGTGAGGTTGATGAATCCCAATGGGAGCCTCAGCTTTCCGGCCTGGCTGCTGATCCCGATGTTCTCGTTGACGTCGAAATTCGGGAGGATTCCCTCGCGGTGGCGATCGAAGGAGATGTAGGCGATTCCCTGCGCGATCGCCTCCTCGGGGCTGGCCGGGGTCACGTCGGTGCCGTCGACGGTGACCGTCCCCGATTGGAGATGCTCCACCCCGAACAGCGCTCGGCAGAACTCCCGGGCGCCTGAGCCGGGGAATCCGACGACCCCGAGGACCTCCCCGCGGCGCACGTCCAAGCTCACGTGACGGAGGTTGGTCCCGGTCAGCCCCTTCGCTGCCAGGAAGACCGGAGCCCTCGTGGCCTCCTCAGCGCGGCGGCGCTGCGTCAACGCGACGGCCTCCCCGGCGACGAGGTGCGCCAGGTCGGTCTCGGTCACTCGGCTCATGTCGTCGACGGTGAACATGCGGCCGTCGCGCAGCACCGTGATGTCGTCGGACAGGTCCAGAACCTCGCCGAGATAGTGCGAGATGAAGATGAACGCCGTTCCCTGCTCCTTGAGCTCGCGGACGAAGGTGAAGAGCTCAGCCCGCTCATGGTTGGTCAGGGCGGTGGTCGGCTCGTCCAGGATCACCAGTTTCGTGCCGCGGTGCATCGCGCGGATGATGTTGAGCTTGCGGGCATCGATCGAGCTCAGCTGTCGAACCGGCGTCATCGGGTCGACCGCCAGCCCATAGGCCGCCAGTTCCCCACGCACGACCTCATGGATGTGCTTCCAGTCCACGAGGCCACCGCGGGTCGGAAGAATGCCGGTGAAGATGTTCTCGGCGACGGAAAGGTCGATGAAGGAGTTCTCGTGCTGGGGCACCAGCCGGATGCCGAGTTGCTGCCGCGCGAAGATGTTCTCGTGGCGGATGTCGCGCCCCTCGAACTCAACCTGACCGCTCGAGGGCGGGTAGATCCCGGCGATGATGTTCACCAGGGTGGATTTCCCCGCACCGTTGCGGCCGAGGAGGGAGTGGATCTCTCCTGCGTGGACGTCGAGGGTGACGTCACTCAGGGCTTGCGTGGCTCCGAACGCCTTGGAGACTTCGTGGACGTGGAGGAGCGGTGCTGTGGTCATGTCAGCGCCTTTCCGGGTTGTGCCGCAGCAAGCGGTGCTGCGGCACAACACCCATGACGTGGTGACGGAACCACTAATCAGTCGTGTCTTGGCCGTGGCCTCCCGGATCGGGCAATCCACGTCCCTCTGGACTGGCGATGGCCGTGGGTCCTCGCTCAGGACAGCCTGATCAGCATTTCCTCGGGGGGCTCACTGGGCTGCGTTCCCCCAGATGAGCGGGTTGTCGGCATCGTCGGCGGTGACCGCGACCGGCGGAAGCATGATCGTGGGCCCGGTGGGACCGTCGCTGAAGGTGACCTCGCTGTTCAGGTACTCCCCTTCGGGGGTGAACGTGCCCGATGTCGGCACTGCCTCGCCGCTCAACGGGTAGGCGGCAAGCACTTCGGTGGCGATCCCGCCGACACCGAAGATGTCCACCACCACCTCGACGTCCACGTAGCCCTCCTTGACGAGAGTGAGGATGTCTCCCAGCCCGTCGTGGGACACGATTGCGACATGATCCTCACTGTCGGCGGGGTGCCACATGCCGTTGGTCTTGAGGGATTCGACCACGCCCAGGGTTGCGGTGTCGGTCGGCGTGTTGACCAGGTCAATCGTCTTGCCCGAGGCCTTGGCGTCCGCGATCACGTTGTTCAGAGCACTGGTGGCCACATCGGACTCCGGGGCGCCCAGGACTGAGATCAACTCGATGTCGGGGTGCTCCTTGATGACGCTCTCGAAGCCTTCGGAGCGATCCTTGAAGACCTGGGAGACCACCTCGCCGTAGAGGTTGACCACCACACCCTTGGCCGAGCCGTTCTTCTCGGTCAGGAGACGGACGGCCTCCTCGCCGGCGACGCGTCCTGAGGCAACACTGTCGAACAGCACTGCGACGTCCACGGTCGCGTTGTTCGCGGTGTTGTCGATCACCGCGACCGGGATGTTCGCCGCGCTGGCCCGACCCAGGACATCGGACACGCTGTCGGAGTCGTAGGGATTCACCACGATGGCGGCAGGGGCGATGTTCTGGACGAGATTGTTGAGCTGGTCGTTCTGCTTGGCGGCGTCCGCCTCGGCCACGGCGACGTCGCCGCTGTAGCCGAGCATCTCGGCTGCCCGGGTCACGCCATCGGCCATCGCCACGTGGACCAATTCGGTCGAGTTCTTGGTCGAGTACCAGATCTCCTTCGAACCCGCATCCGAACCTCCTGGGGAGGAACTCACCGATCCGTCGTCACCGGCACATGCACTGAAGCTGACGGCAAGAACCATCGCCGCCAGAGCTGAAGCTGCCTTTTTCAACATCATTTCTCCTTTGAAAATTTATCCTGCTGAAAATCGATCATGCTGGGCAACCAGATCTGGCCGGTCACCGAGCCCACCACGCGGTGAAGGGGCGCCCGAGGGATACCGGCGTCAGGGCAGGGTGAACCCGCCATCCATCACCAGGTCTGCCCCGGTGGTGTAGCTGGAGGCCCCCGAGAGCAGGTAGACGACCGCGCCCGCCAGTTCTTCCGGGGTGCCCATCCGCTTGGCCGGGATCAGGCCGGTCCAGAGTTGCCGCCAGTCCTCGCGGACACTCCCGGTCATCTCGGTCATGATGTATCCCGGGCTGATGCAGTTGACGCGAATACCGAGGTCGGCCCACTCCACGGCGAGCGACTTCGTCAGGTGAATGACGCCAGCCTTGGAAGCGTTGTAGGACGCCTGCTCCTGCGGGACGTTCACGATATGGCCCGACATCGACGCGGTGTTCACGATGTTGCCGGGCTTGCCCTGGGACACGAGATAGCGTGCGACCGCCTGGGCGACGAAGAACACCCCGTTGAGGTTGATGTTGATGACGTCGGTGAAGTCCTTCTCGGTGCAGTCGAGGGCGGCCTTGTGGGTCACGATGCCGGCATTGTTGAACAGGTGGTCGACCGTGCCCAGACGGGCGGCCACCGTCGCCACCGCATCCGCAACGGCTTCGGGCCGGGTGACATCGCAGGTCACGGCCATCGCTCGGACACCGTGCTGGTCGGCGACCTCGGCGGCGACATCCGCCGCGTCGGCGAGATCGAGGATGGCGATATCGGATCCCGCTTCGGCCAGACGATGCGCCACGACCTTGCCGATGCCCTGACGACCGCCAGTCACGATGGTGACCTTTGTCTTCAGTGAGAAGGGGTGCTGCTCCACGGTGAGTCCTCCTTGTCGCGCCGGTGCGAGGCCGGGCCAGAACGGACCTAGATCCGCAATCCAGTTTAGGAAAACTACGTTAGTTAAACCTGAGGAAGGTGTCAATGATCGACAGCAGATCGGCTGGGCAGGGGCGCGGCGACGCCGGGCGCAGGGTCTCCTCCGGCCGCAGATGCATGCGATGGATCATCTGGGCACCGAGGTCGGTGGACCGGGTCACTCCTGGAGGTGGGTGCCCACTCCGGCGGCCGCCGGCTGCCCGATGTCAGCTCGTGGCGGTGACGGACGCGAGGCGCTCAGCCGCCGTGCTCGGGTCCAGCAGGGCGAGGCGGATGCGCATCTGCACGTCGCCGCCCGCCGGCACGTGGCGCATCAGTCCGTCCGCCTCAGCCGCCGAGCGGCCACGGTGATGCGCGGTGGTCGGCAGGCAGAAACCGGCAGCCATCTCGTCGGTGGTGTGGGAGATCCAGCGCAGTGCGTGCGGGAGGTGGGCGACCTCGTAGCTCACCGCAGCGGCCCGACCGTCGGGCCGCACCATCAGGCAGTGGGCCAGGCCGTCGATGTCGGCTCGCGGCTTCATGATGGCGACGTACTCGGGTGCGATCAGGCGATCAGCGGCGAGGGTATTCGATGCGCGCGGGTCGGCGGCGATCCGGGTGAAGTAGTCGGCGCTGGGGCCGTCGGTGTCCGGCAGATCCAGGGTGAAGGCGTCGGAGTCGACGTCCAGGGGCTGCTCCAGGCGGGCGCCGTCGATGAGATTCCAGTTGATGTGGCAAAGGTAGGAGTAGGCGAACGGTGTCGTCCGGTGATTGCTGATGCGCAGGTCGAGATCCACCAGCGGTTCGTGGCTGGGCAGGATCAGGCGCGGCTCGAAGGTGACGTCCACGCTGTGGGTCGACCGGAGGCGGCAGGCGCCGCCCACCCCGACCCATGGTCCCTCAGGTGTCGTACCCCACGCGAGGTAGGCGGTGTCATAGCTGGCGTTGGGAAGCTCGCCGTGGTGGGCGTGATCATCGTGCGGCTCCGGGTGGCCGATGCCGGTCAGTCCGCAGTGCAGCAGGAAGGCGCCGTAGGTCTCGGCGAACTCCGTCGAGCGGGCCGGGGCGTCGAAGTGGGTGCGCATCGTCAGGTCTTCGCCATCGACGAGATAGCGCCAGACCTGTTGACCCCTGAAGGGCAGCACCACCGCCTCGGCGCGTCCAACGGTGATCCGGAGCGCCGCCACGCCGGACGGGTACCGGAACCCGGTGACCGAGAGGTGTGCGGTCTCCAGGAGCGGACGCTCCACCTCGGTGAAGGAGGACTCGTACAGCGGAACAGTCATCTGAGGGTCATACCCGGGCAGGCGCACAGCCAACTCCTGACAGTTCCGACGCGCGGCCCGCACCCGTCCTCGACCAGGAACTCGCCGCGCGCCACAGGTGGGAGGGGAACACCTGTCAACCTACCTGACAAGGGCCGGCGGCGTGTCATGTTCAGGGAAGCACTGCTCAGCGGTCTCTAGGATGCGGACATGACAGCTGTTCCCTCTGCCGTCCGCCCCGACGGTCGTGCGTCGCTCCTGGCCGGAGTGGTCAGCACCACCGGGCAGACGCATCAGATCCGCTCGCCGCTGGACGGGCGCCACCTCGCCGACGTTCCCCAGTCGTCCTTGGACGACCTCGATGATGCCTTCGCCCGGGCGCGGGCGGCAGCATCGGCGTGGGCGGCGCTGAGCCCGAGGAGGCGGGCGACCCACTTCCTGGCGCTGCACGACCTGCTGCTCGACCACCAGTCCGACCTGTGCGACCTCATCGTGCTCGAGACCGGCAAGGCCCGACGCGACGCCCACGAGGAGCTCCTGCACGCAGCACTCACCGCCCGTTATCTGGGGCGCGCGGCCGCCGGGCACCTGCGTCGGGAGCGTCGCCTCGGAGCGATCCCGGTCCTCACCAGCGTCGAGGTCAACCATGCACCCAAGGGGGTGGTGGGCGTCATCTCGCCCTGGAACTACCCGTTGACCCTGGCCCTGTCCGACGGGCTGGCGGCCCTCGCGGCGGGCAACACCGTGGTGGCCAAGCCCGACGCCCAGACCATGCTCACCGCGCTCGCTGCACGCGAACTCCTCACCGAGGCCGGATGTCCCGCAGATGCCTGGCAGATCGTGGCCGGGCCCGGGGACACCATCGGCGCGGGGATCGTCGACCGGGCCGACCACGTGTGCTTCACCGGATCCACCGCGACCGGCCGGACGGTTGCCGTCGCGGCGGCGAAGCGCCTGGGGGGGACCTCCCTCGAACTCGGGGGGAAGAACGCGATGCTCGTTCTGGCCGACGCCGACATCCCCCGGGCCGTCGAGGGCGCGATCCGGGGCTGCTTCGCCAACGCCGGCCAGCTGTGCATGGCGTTCGAACGGTTGTACGTGTCCGCCACGATTGCCGATGCGTTCACCGCTGCCCTGGTGAACCGGGTCAAGGAGCTCGATCTCTCGGTCGGGCTCGGCTGGGAGCCGGAGGTGGGGACCCTCACCTCGGCCGACCAGGTGGCGAAGGTCACCGCCCACGTCGAGGATGCCCGCGAGAAGGGCGCGACCGTGCTCGTGGGCGGTCGGGCCCGCCCCGATCTGGCGCCCTATGCCTATGAGCCGACCGTGCTCTCGGGTGTCACCCCGGACATGGTGTGCTCGGCCCAGGAGACCTTCGGGCCGGTGGTCGCGCTGTACCCGGTGGTCTCCGACGATGTCGCGGTGTCGCGAGCCAACTCTCTGCCCGAAGGTCTGCACGCCTCGGTCTGGTCCCGCAGTCCGGCGCATGCGCGGGCGGTCGCCCGCCGACTCCGCTGCGGCTCAGTCGCCGTCAACGAGGCGGTCGCGGCGACGTTCGGATCCATCGACGCGCCGATGGGCGGTCGGGGAGTCTCCGGTCTGGGACGGCGGCAGGGGCGCGAAGGGATCCTCCGTTTCACCGAGCCCCAGACGGTGTCCGTGCAACGGCTGCTCCCGCTCGGCGGCTGGCCCGGTGTCGCGCCGGAGGTTTTCGCCCGGACCATGCGCGGCACGTCGCGTCTGCTTCGCCGCACACCGCGTCCCTGACAAACCGGGTCGACGGGTCGGGGACCCTGCTCCGATCAGTGACGCGTAGCGGCTGCCCGGGAGCTGGGGATCAGCCGGGAAGTTCGGTGGTGTGCACGTAGACCGCGTCGGCATCCTCGGGGCTCGGCGTCCGTGAGCCCTCGAGCATGGTGCGCGCGGTGCCGTAGGACATCGCTCGGGACAAGGCCTCGGCCGCGGTTGCGCCGTCCTGGCGGGCCATGAGGTAGCCGGCGAGCGCGGTCGCGCCCCGACCCGTCGCGGTGACCACCGGGATCGCCTCGGACCGGGCGTGCCAGGAACCCTCAGGGCCGCCGACGATGCCGCCGACCCGGCCCAGCGTCACCAGGACGCGAGGGATGCCGGCCTCGATCAGGCCCCGGACGCCCCGGGCAGCCGTTGCCAGCTGCGCCTCGTCGGAGCCGGTCATCGGTTCGGTGGTGAGTTGGGTGAGTTGCCGGGCGTTCAGAGCGAGCAGATCGGGTCGGCATTCGCCCTCAGCGGCGACGGCGGTCTCCAGCGTCTGCCCGGTTGACTGCACCGCGACCCGCGCTCCCACCCCGTGGGCGATCTGGCAGAGTCGGCTGTACAGGTCGTGGGGCGCGCCGGGCGGGAGGGATCCGCACAGCACCACCCACGAGGCCCCCGGCGAGTTCGCCATCATGGCGCTCACCATGGAGGTGATGGTCTCCGGTTCGAGGGGTGTTCCCGGCTCCCGGACGATGGTGGCGCTCCCTTCATGAGAGACGGTCACATTGGTTCTGACCGGGCGGGCGATCGGAACGATCTGGTGCGGGACGCCACTTCCCCGCAGCCGCTCCTCCAGAGGCCCACCCACCATGGCCGGCATCACGGCGAGGGTGGGGTGGCCGGCCCGGGCGAGGGCGGCGCTCAGGTGAAATCCGCGGCCGCCCGGGAACACCGACGAACTCACGACGTGGTTGACCCCGTTCGGCTCGAGCGGGCCGGCGAGCAGGGCCGTCCGGTCCAGGCTCGGGTTCGCGGTGAACGTGACGATCACCTCGCTTACGCTACGGCCACCGAGGAGATTTCGCATCCCCCCAGGCGGGACCGGTTGCCGGGGCCGTCAGGACGACCGGTGGCCCAGCGGGAGAGCAACGGTGAACCGGGCGCCGCCGGTCGGGCTCGCGCTGGCGCTCACCTGGCCCCGGTGAGCCGCGACGACGGCGGCGACGATGGCGAGCCCCAGGCCGGTGCTGGAGGTGCCGGTTGAGCGGACGCGGGCGGTGTCGGCCCGGGTGAAGCGCGCGAACAGGGTCGGGCGGATCTCCTCGGGAATGCCGGGTCCGTCGTCGTCGATGGTGAGCAGGGCCCGGGCCCCGTCGGTGTGGAGGGTGGTCACGACGGTGGTTCCCGGTGGGGTGTGGGTGCGGGCGTTGGCCAGCAGGTTGACCACCACCTGGTGGATGCGGTGGCGGTCGAGGACGGCGATGACCGGCTCGGTGGGGACGTGGACGATCCAGGTGTGGTCGGGGCCGGCCACCTGGGCGTCGGATACGGCGTTGGCCACCAGGTCGTTCATGGCCACGTCGCTGACCTGGATGTTCGGGCCCGCGTCGAGCCGGGCGAGGAGCAGCAGGTCCTCCACCAGACGGGCCATCCGGGCGGACTCGGAGTCGATCCGGGCGAGAGCGTGCTGGGTGTCCTCGGGGAGCTCGGCCCTGTTGCGCCGGGTCAACTCGGCGTAGCCGCGGATCGCCGCCAGCGGATTGCGCAGCTCGTGGCTGGCGTCGGCGACGAACTGGCGGACCTTCGTCTCGCTCCGCTGGCGCGCGGCGAGCGCACCCTCGACCTTGTCGAGCATGTGGTTGAAGGCGAGGCCCACCTGGCCCACCTCGCTGCGGGGATCGGTGTCGGCGGCGGGAACCCGTACCGGGACGGCGACCTCGCCGGTGGTCAGCTCCAGCGAACTGACCTGGTGGGCGGTTCCCGCCAGCCGGGCCAGGGGCGCGAGGCTCCGGGCCACCACCTGGCGGGCGGCGAGATAGGCGATCAGGATGGCCACCACGGTGAGCAGGCCCGCTGCCAGCAGGATCGAGGTCATCGATGCCGTGATGAGCGCAGTCGGCTGTCCCACCACCTGGAGATGTCCATCGGCCTCGCTGACCAGAACCCGGTAGCCGCCGAGCCCGGCCAGTCGGATGCTCCGGGGCTCCCGGGACGGGGCGAGCGACGCGAGCTGGCCGACGACCTCGCGGGTGAGCGGCTGGCGCTCCCGGCCCACCTGGACGAAGGCCACTGCATCATCGATGTAGACCAGCAGACCCTGGGTCTGTCCGAAGCCGCCCCCGGGCGGCCGGATCCGGTCGTCGTCATCGTCGTCGTCATCGTGGAAGGGGCTGTTCTGGATGCTCGTTGCATTGGTGAGGAGCTGGTTGTCCAGCTGCCTCTCAAGAATGGCGTGCATGGCGATGGCGGTGAGACCGGACAGGAAGACGGCGATCAGGGCCACCAGCGCTGTCGTTCGTAGGGTCAGCTGACGGCTGAGGGTGCCCCGACGCATGGGGGAGGGGGCACGGGGGCTCATGCCCCCGCCGGTTTCAGCACATACCCGGCACCGCGGAGGGTGTGGATCATCGGGGCGCGCCCGGCATCGACCTTCTTGCGCAGGTAGCTGACGTAGAGCTCGACGACGTTCGCCTGGCCGCCGAAGTCGTAATTCCAGACCCGGTCGAGAATCTGGGCCTTGCTCAGCACGCGTCGCGGGTTCCGCATCAGGTAGCGGAGCAACTCGAACTCGGTCGCGGTCAGGGAGATCTCCTCACCGGCCCGGGTCACCTCGTGGCTGTCCTCGTCGAGCATCAGGTCGCCGACGACGAGCTGGCTCGCCGGTTGGGTCGTGGTGGCGCCGGTGCGGCGCAGCAGGCCCCGGAGGCGGGCGATGAGTTCCTCCAGACTGAAGGGTTTGGTGACGTAGTCGTCCCCTCCTGCTGTCAGCCCATGGATGCGGTCGTCGACCCCGTCCCGGGCGGTGAGGAAGATCACCGGAACGTCCGGCTGTTCGGTCCGGATGCGGCGCATCACATCGAGGCCGTCGAAGTCGGGCAGCATCATGTCGAGCACGATGGCATCGGGCCGCACCTCCCGGGCGGCCTGGACTGCGGTGAGTCCGCTGTCGGCGGTGGTCACGTCCCAGCCCTCGTAGCGCATCGCCATGGACAGCAACTCGGTCAGGCTCGCCTCGTCGTCCACGGTGAGGACCCGGATGGGGGTCCCGTCGGGGCGGGTCAACTGCTCACGTTCCGGCGCGCTCATGGCACCACCCTGACAGACCCGGACGACAGGAGCCTTGGGTTCAGCTGTGGTTTTCCTGTGAGGAGTGTTTCAGCCGACACCGAAGGACCGCCACGACGGGTCGGGTCGGCGTCGCTGCACCAGAAAACTGGCGACATGGCCGGGGCGATGACTGGTGGCCTTGCCGGTGAGTTCGGCCACCAGTGCGCCGACCTGACCCGGGGTGCCCTGGGCGTCCACCTGCACGCGACCGTCGGAGAGATTCACCGCCGAACCGACCAGTCCCAACGCGTCGGCGCGGCGCTGCACCCACCAGCGGAATCCGACCCCTTGGACGATCCCGTCGACCCACACGGTGGTGCGGGTCAGGTCGGCATCCATCTCAGGTGTGCAGATAGCCGAGGAGGTGATTGCGCTCGTCGGTCAGCTGATCGATCCGGAACTTGACGACGTCACCGATGGAGACGATCGCGCTGATCTCACCGTCGACGGTCACCGGGATGTGGCGGACCCGCTTGGCTGTCATGGTGGCTGCCGTCGCCTCGATCTCGTCGGCAGGGTCAGCGGTGATCACCTCATCGACCATGAGCGAGGCGACGCTCGCGGTGACGACGCCCACTCCCTGGGCGGCCAGGCCTCTGACCACATCGCGCTCGCTCACGATTCCCTCGATGTGGCTACCGTCGGTCGACACCACCACAGCGCCGATGTTGTGCTGACTCATGAGCGCCACCAGGGCCGCGACCGTTGCCTCGGGTGCGATCGTGACAACGTCATGTCCCTTGCTCCGGATCACATCTTCGAGCTTCATAGGGGGAAGCTACCCCAAGCGGTGGAGTGGCGCTACCGATCCGCCGTCGCCGAACAGTAGCCCTGAGGGCGACTTGTGGGCCTTGCGCCGGTCGGGGAGGATGTTTCCCATTCCAGCGGGGAACGACGAGGAGGGACGAGTGGCCAGGTCGAGGGCAACCACCGGGGTGCGCGCAGGGATCGACACCGACGCTGCTCACGGTGCCGTCGTGCCGCCGGTGTACTTGTCAACCAACTACCGGTTCGACGGCCTGGGTCAGCCGGGGGCCTACGACTACAGCCGCTCGGGCAATCCCACCCGGACGCTGCTCGCCGACGCGCTGGCCGAGATGGACGGCGGCGCCGGGGCGGTGGTGACGGCGAGCGGCATGGCGGCGATCACGACGACGCTGATGGCCACGGTTCCTCCCGGTGGGGTTCTGGTGGCCCCGCACGACGCCTACGGCGGAACGTGGCGGCTGTTCGACGCGCTGGCCCGGCGGGGGGCGTTCCGCCTCGAGTTGGTTGACCTCAGTGCCGCGGACGCTGCCGAGCGGATCGGCCGCATTGATCCCGATCTGGTGTGGGTCGAGACGCCGTCCAACCCGGTCCTGCGGATCACCGATATTGCGGCCCTCAGCCGGGCCGCCCACGCGGTTGAGGCCCTGGTCGCGGTGGACAACACCTTCTGCTCGCCGGCGCTGCAGCGACCACTCTCGCTGGGTGCCGACCTCGCGGTCCAGTCCTCCACCAAGTACCTCAACGGTCACTCCGACGTGATCGGCGGGGTGGCGGTGGCCGCTGACGCCACCCTGGCCGAACAACTCTGCTGGTGGGGGAACACCCTCGGGGTCACCGGCGGTGCGTTCGACTCCTACCTGACGCTGCGGGGTCTGCGGACCCTCCACGTCCGGATGCGTCAGCATCTGGAGAACGCCGCCGCGCTGGTGGCGGCGATGGCCGGGCATCCCGGGGTGGGACGCATCTACTACCCGGGCCTTCCCGATCATCCCGGGCACGCCCTCGCCCAACGGCAGATGGACGGCTTCGGTGCCATCATCGCCGTCGAGGTGGCCGGCGGTGAGGCCGGGGTCGCCGCGCTGCTGGACGGATTGGAGGTGATGAGCCTGGCCGAATCCCTCGGGGGAGTCGAATCGCTGGTGTGCCACCCGGCGTCGATGACCCATGCCTCCATGCCCCCCGAGGTCCAGCGGGAGGCCGGTCTCACGCCCGGGCTGGTGCGCTTCAGCGTCGGCATTGAGGCCGCTGACGACCTCATCGGCGATGTTCTCCGCGGCCTTGACCGCGCTGAGAGAGCCGCTTGGACCTGATCAGCCCGCATCCTCCGCGGGGGGTACGACCTCGGTGGCGGCGCTGATCCAGTCAGACGGGATCGCGTCGACGCCCTTGACACCGGTCAGCACCCGGGGGTCGATCGGGATTCCCGGGGTGAGATGGGAGAACGATCCGTTGACCTCGAGGATGATCACCCCGACCTCCTCAGGCCCGTGGATGCCGTGCTGACGCAGACTCTCCCAGACGGCAGCCACGCCGATCCCGTGGCGGTGCAGGGCGCGGGCATCGACGTCCGCCCCGACCATGACGACCTCACCCCGCTTGCGGGGAAACAGTCCCCGGCGCAAGGCACCCATGAGGGCCTCCAGGGCGCCCATGGTGACGATGGCGATCAGGCCGCCCATCAGGGTCGGTGTGGTGCCCAGGGTGGCCCGGGCCGCGATGGCGCCCAGACCGGCCGCGATCACCAGCGCGAGGGCTGACCGGCCGCCGAGGAGGCGCGCTCCCCAGTGCCGGACCAGCACCCCGAGGACGGTGTAGAGGATAACGGCGCTGACCACCACCGCGGTCGCACCTTCGGCGGAGATGCCCAGATAGGGCCACAGGTTCACGCTCAGCCCTTCCTACTGCGGGTCGGCGTCCTCGGTGCCCGGAGAGACCGTGGTGCGTCGGTAGGCCGACGTGTCCAGACGCGGCCGGTCGGCATTGAGGTCACCCTCGGGGAAGTGCTGGGGGAAGGCCACGATGTACTCCTCGTGCTGCGTGTGCGCCTCGTCGAGAAGATCCAGGAGTCCTTGCTCGTCGTGGATCAATTCTCGGCTCTTGTCGGGCAGGCCCAGGAGTGCTTTCTCCTCGGCGAGAAGGTTCAGGTAGTTCTGCTCGCGGAGCT
>JBKEBV010000025.1:0-13511 GCA_047973315.1 Propioniciclava sp. | reverse complement strand
CTGACCAAGGTCATCGGCAACCAGGTGAAGGTCGTCGGCTGGTACGACAACGAGTGGGGCTACAGCAACCGTCTGGTCGACCTCACCGTTCTCGTCGGTTCGAAGCTCTGACACCCCTCCTCCTACCCGAAAGGCGACCCAGGTGAAGTCGATCAACGATCTTGGTGACCTGCGCGGTCAGCGCGCCCTCATCCGCTGTGATTTCAATGTCCCCCTGGACGGGGACACCATCACCGACGATGGCCGTATCCGCGCAGCGCTCCCCACCCTCCGGCAATTGGTGGACGCTGGGGCCCGAGTCGTGATCATGGCCCACCTGGGTCGCCCCAAGGGCGAGGTGGATCCCCAGTACTCGCTCGCTCCGGCGGCGAAGCGACTGGGCGAACTCATCGGCGCCCCGGTGACCTTGGCCGGTGACGTCGTCGGCCCCTCGGCCACCGAGACGGTGGCTGCCCTCGGCGACGGCGAGATCGCGCTGCTGGAGAACGTCCGGTTCGAACCGGGCGAGACCTCGAAGGATGACGCCGAGCGTGAGGCCCTGGCGGCCAAGTACGCTGATTTCGGTGACGTGTTCGTCTCTGACGGGTTCGGGGTGGTGCACCGCAAGCAGGCCTCGGTCTACGACATCGCCAAGCTTCTGCCCAACGCCGCCGGCCACCTCGTGGAGAAGGAGGTCGACGTCCTCAAACGGCTCACCGAGAGCCCGGAGCGGCCCTATGTGGTGGTGCTGGGAGGCGCCAAGGTCGCCGACAAGCTCTCCGTCATCGACAATCTGCTTCAGGTTGCTGACACCCTCATCATCGGTGGGGGTATGGGCTACACCTTCCTCGCCGCCCAGGGCCACGAGGTCGGAACTTCGATCCTCGACGCCGACAGGATCGAGACCGTTCGCGGGTACCTGGAGCAGGCCCGGACTGCCGGCAAGCAGATCCTCATCCCCGTTGACGCGGTGGTCTCGGCCGAGTTCAGCGCCGACGGTCCGGTGAGCGTCGTCGCTGCCGATGAACTGCCGGCCGATCAGATGGGGCTCGACATCGGTCCCGCCTCGGCACAGCTCTTCGCCGAGGCGATCGCCGGAGCGCGGACCGTCTTCTGGAACGGCCCGATGGGCGTGTTCGAGATGGAGCCCTTCGCCCAGGGAACCAAGGTCGTGGCTCAGGCGTTGGCCGATACCGCCGCCTTCACCGTCGTCGGAGGCGGCGATTCGGCCGCGGCCGTACGGCAGCTCGGCTTCTCCGACAACGAATTCGGACACATCTCGACCGGCGGGGGTGCCTCGCTGGAGTATTTGGAGGGCAAGACTCTGCCGGGTCTGGCCGTCCTGGAAGGGAACTGACACTGATGGCCAACCGCAAGCCGCTGATGGCGGGCAACTGGAAGATGAACCTCAACCACGTGGAGGCGGCTGGGCTGGTCCAGAAGCTGGCCTGGAGTCTCGCCGACGCGAACTATGATCAGGACAAGTCGGAGGCGGCAGTCATCGTTCCCTTCACCGACATCCGCACGGTGCAGACGCTCATCGAGGGCGACAAACTCCCGATCGCGTTCGGAGCCCAGGACGTCTCCGTGCACGCCAAGGGCGCCTACACCGGTGAGGTGGCCGCGGACATGCTGGCCAAACTCAACTGCACCTACGTGGTCGTGGGCCATTCGGAGCGACGCGATTACCACGGGGAGACCGATGCGATCGTCAACGAGAAGGCCAAGGTTGTCTTCGCCGCGGGGATGACGCCCATCATCTGCGTGGGGGAGAAGCTCGACATCCGTCAGGCGGGCGAGCAGGTGCCCTTCGTCCTCGGTCAGGTTGAGGCCTGTCTGGCCCATCTGACCCCCGAGCAGGTCGCCTCGGTGGTGATCGCCTACGAGCCGGTCTGGGCCATCGGGACCGGCGAGGTGGCCACCCCTGACGATGCCCAGGAGGTCTGCGGCGCCATCCGTGCCCGCGTCGCTGAACTGGTCGGGGCCGATCCTGCTGCCGCCGTCCGGATCCAGTACGGCGGCTCGGTGAAGGGCAGCAACATCGTCGAACTCATGGCCCAGCCGGATGTCGACGGTGCCCTCGTCGGCGGGGCCAGCCTCGATGCTGACGACTTCACCCGGATCGTCACCTTCTACGCCCGCTGACGCAGGCGCGCGCAGAAAAGGGGTCCCGTGGCGGTGGTCACGGGGCCCCTTCTGCGTGGGTTAGAATCGTCGGGTGACTGTCGCGCCTCTGATGACCTGGCCGATCCTGACGGTATCGATCCTGCTCGTGATCACGAGCCTCGCGCTGTCCTTGTTCATCCTCCTGCACAAGAACCGGGGCGGCGGTATGTCCGACCTGTTCGGTGGGGGGATGTCCGCGACGATGGGCGGCCAGTCCGTCGCGGAACGCAATCTTGACCGGCTGACCATCACGGTCAGCCTGCTCTGGCTCGCGTGCATCGTCGGGCTGTTGGTGCTGTACCGGTGGTTCCCTGCCGTGGGCACACTCTGAGCGGTTCAGAACAGACTCTTCCCTCCAGAATGTCAGGAGAATCACGTGGTTGGTGGCAGTGCGATCAGGGGCAGCCGTGTCGGCGCGGGGCCCATGGGCGAGGCGGAGCGGGGCGATTCGGCGCCGCGTCTCTACGTGTCGTTCTACTGCAGCAACGGGCATGAGACGAGGCCGGCATTTGCCGCAGACGCCCAGGTCCCGGAGGCTTGGGACTGCCCTCGCTGTGGACTTCCGGCCAATATGGATTCGGACAACCCGCCGCCGCCACCGAAAATCACCCCCTACAAGACCCATCTCGCCTATGTGAAGGAACGCCGTTCCGAGACCGAGGCCGAAGCGATCCTGGCGGAGGCTTTGGAGACGCTCCGTTCCCGCCGTGCGGCCGGCGAGGTCATCTACTGAGTCAGAAGTTGCACTCGTGGTAGGGGATCTCAGCGGCTGCGCTCCGGTCGAGGAACCACAAGGTGCGTTCGGTTCCGCGGACCACTCCTGCTGGGATCGCCGGGTCGCCTTCCATGGCGCGGGCCAACGCGCTGGCCTTGCTCTCGCCTGAGACCAGATACCACACCTCCCGGCTCTGCTGCAGGGTGGGCACCGTCAACGAGATGCGCTCCAGCGGCGGCGTCGGGGCGTCATTGACCCCCACCACCGTCGGCGTGCAGGCCGCGAAGGACGGGTGTTCGGGGAAGATCGACGCCACGTGGCCCTCGGCTCCCATGCCCAGCAGGCAGATGTCGAAGCGGGTGTCTCCGAGTTCCTTGGCGTAGCTGGCGGCGGCCGCATCGGCGTCGACGACACCGTCGGCGGCCGGCATGGGATGGGTGAGAGCGGGCGTCAGCGGCAGCCGTCGCGCCAGGATCGCCAGCGTGTGGCCGGCGTTCCGGCGGGAGTCCTCGGTGGGCACGAAGTTCTCATCGCCCCACCACAACTCCAGTCGACGCGGATCGAGTTCAGACTCGTCGAGCTGTTCGATCACGCCCTCATAGATGCGGTTCGCGATGCGACCGCCGGTGAGGCACAGCTCCGCATTGCCCTCCGTCTCGCGCTGGAGCGCAACCAGCCGGTCCAGGAGCCGAGCCGCCGCACCGTCGACGAGATCGGGTCCGTTGGCGTAGCGGACGACAGTGTTCACAGCGCGATCCCTCCCGGAATCAGGTCGGTGATGAGCGTGTTCATCGCCTCACAGAAGACGACGTCATTGTCGAGGCGACGGAGTTCCTCGGAGAGGAGGGCGCTCACATTGCGCCGCCGCAGGGCGACCGTCCGGATGGGGCGGTCGGGGAGGGCGAAGGAGGCCATTCTGCCGTCCTCGCGGGCGACCCTGACCGGCCCGCTGCCGGTGGCGAGCACCACCTCGGTGATCCCGGGGCCCGCCGAGGTGACGACCTCAACCTCCACCTGCAGGCGGGAGCGGAGCCAGGCAGCCAGGAGCAGCCCGGGCGCGCTGCCCTCCGCAGCATGAACTGCCGCCTGCCGCACCGGGTCGGTGTGCTGATCGAGCGCGGCCGCCAGCAGTGCGCGCCAGGAGGTGAGGCGGGTCCAGGTGAGATCCATGTCGCCGGGGCGCAGATTGATCGCCCGGCGGACGAGGGAGGCGAGCGGATCGTCGCAGCCCATCGCGTCGGTGATCCGCCACTTCGCCAGGCCGCCGATCGGGTCATCGGCGGGCGCCTCGGGAGCAGTTCCGGACCACCAGGCGATCACCGGCGAGTCGGGCAGGAGCAGCGGCAGCACGGTCGACGCCTGATGACCGATGAGATCGCCGTGGAACTTGAGGGCGATGAGCTCCCCGGGCATCGCGTCCCCGATGTGGACCTCGGCGTCCAGGCGCGTGCTGTGGGAGGAGCCGGCTCCCACCAGGATGATCCTGCTCGGATGCTCGGTGCCGGCCTCGGAACACGCGTCGAGGGTGGCGTCGTAGTCGGCGGCGTCGGACACCGCGATCAAGGTGAAGACGGTTCCGGTGGCCAGGCCGAGGCTCTGGCGGGCGGCTACGACGGCGCTCTGGATCCCGGCGGAGGTGGTGTCCTTCAAGGTGGTGATCACGGTCGGTCTCCTAGGGTCGGCGCCAGACGAAGCCGTCGCGCTCGAGCATTGTCCTGCCCGACGGCGGACCCCACGTTCCGGCCGGGTACCCCTCAGGCTGGTGTCTCTTGTCGGCCCAGTAGTCGAGGATGGGATCGAGGATCTTCCACGACAGTTCGACCTCGGTGTGCTGGGGGAACAGGGGTGGATCGCCGAGGAGGACGTCCAGGATCAGTCGTTCGTAGGCCTCCGGGCTGGACTCGGTGAACGAGGTTCCGTAGGAGAAGGCCATGGTCACGTCCCGGATATCCATCTGGGTCGCCGGCACCTTGGCGCCGAACCTGATGGTGACTCCCTCATCGGGTTGGATGCGGAGCACGAGCGCATTGGCCCCGAGTTCGGTGGTGTCGGTGTGGGCGAACGGCAGGTGGGGAGCCCGGCTCAGCATGAGGGCGATCTCGGTGACGCGGCGGGGCATGCGTTTGGCGGCGCGTAGGTAGAACGGCACCCCGGCCCAGCGTCGGTTGTCGATGTCGACGCGGAAGGCGGCGTAGGTCTCGGTCTGGGAGTCGGGGCTGATCCCGGCCTCCTCGAGGAAGCCGGGGACGTGGCGTCCGCCCGCCCATCCGGCGGTGTACTGGCCACGTGCGGTGTGGGACTTGAGGTTGCGAGGAGCCCGGGCCGCGGCGAGAACCTTCTCCTTCTCGGCGCGCAGTTGGGCGGCGTCGAAGGAGGTCGGTTCCTCCATCGCCACCAGTGCCATGAGTTGGAGCAGGTGGTTCTGAATGACGTCGCGGGCAGCGCCGATGCCGTCGTAGTAGCCGGCGCGACCCTCGATGCCGATGTCCTCGGCCATGGTGATCTGGACGTGGGAGACGAAGTTCCGGTTCCACATGGGCTCGAACAGCTGATTGGCGAACCGGAGCGCCAGCATGTTCTGGACCGTCTCCTTGCCCAGGTAGTGGTCGATGCGGAACACCGAGTCGGAACTGAAGACGCTCGAGACCCGCCGTTCGAGCTCCTGGGCGCTGGCCAGATCGTGGCCGAAGGGCTTCTCGATGACCACCCGGTTCCAGCCGGTGGTGTGGGCCGGATCCACCAGCCGGTGCTTGCGGAGCTGTTCGATAACCTGGTCGAAGCCATCCGGAGGGATGGAGAGGTAGAAGGCGTGGTTGCCCTCGGTGCCCTGTTCGGCATCCAGTTCACGCAGGGTCACCCCGAGCTGTTCGAACCCCGCGTCGTCGTCGAAGGCGCCGGAAACGAACCGGATGCCGGCGTCGATCTGTTCGAACACCTCGGTGCGGAACGGGGTCCGCGCCGAGGCCTGGACGGCGTCCCGGACGTAGTCGGAGAAGGTCTCGCGGTCCCACGGGCGACGGCCGTACCCGACCAGCCCGAAGCTGGGAGGGAGCAGGCCGCGGTTCGCCAGATCGTAGATGGCCGGGAGCAGTTTCCTCCGGGCGAGGTCGCCGGTCACCCCGAACATCACCAAGGCCGACGGCCCGGCGACGCGAGGGAGGCGACGATCCTGCGGGTCTCGGAGGGGATTGGTCACAGGCGTCACCCGGATGACCCTAGCGGTCCATCGGAGCGATGGGAACTGCGGGGCCGGTGGCGCGGCAGCGTTCTCCGCGTCACCGGCCCGATGGTCAGGATGCGGAACCGAGAGCGGTCCGCACCGATTCCTGCAGTTCGCCCCAGCTGACGATGAACTTGTCGACGCCCTCCTCCTCGAGTTGGACGAACACCTCATCGAGGTCGACCCCGGCGGTCCGGATCTCGCCGAGGACGGTACGGCCGTCGGCCTGGGTGTTCTCCATCGTGCCCGCGATCTCGCCGTGGTCGGCGAAGGCCTGCATGGTCTTCTCCGGCATGGTGTTGACGACCCCGGTGGCGACCAGTTCGGCGACGTAAAGGGTGTCGGGGTAGCTGGGGTCCTTGGTGCCGGTGGAGGCCCACAGCGGGCGCTGCTCGTTGGCCCCGTTGGCCTTGAGGTCGTTGAAGCGCTGGTCGGCGAAGACCTCAGCGAAGGCGCCCAGGGCGACCTGTGCGTTGGCGATGGCGGCCTTGCCCTTGAGATGGGGCATGCCGAGGGCGTCGAGGCGCTGGTCGATCTCGGTGTCGACGCGGCTGATGAAGAAGGATGCCACCGAGTGGATCCTGCTCAGGTCGAGCCCGGCGGCGGCGGCCTTCTCGAGGCCGGCGAGGTAGGCATCCATCACCTCGCGGTAGCGCTCCTCGGAGAAGATCAGGGTGACGTTCACCGAGATCCCGCGACCGATCACCTCGGTGATCGCCGGCAGGCCGGCTTTCGTGGCCGGGATCTTGATCAGGACGTTCTCCCGCCCGACGATGCTGTGGAGGTCGGTCGCCTGCTGGATCGTCGCCTCGGTGTCATGGGCCAGGGTCGGAGCCACCTCGATCGACACGCGTCCGTCGAAGCCCCCGGTGCTCGCGTACACCGGAGCGAAGAGATCGCAGGCATTGCGGACATCGGTGGTGGTCAACGCGGTGATGGCCTCGTCCACCCCGGATCCGGCGAGCTCAGCGACCTGGTCGGCATAGTCGGCGCCCTGGGTGAGCGCGGCGGCGAAGATCGTCGGGTTGGTGGTGACCCCGCTCACCGAACTGTCGGCGATGAGGGAGGCGAGGTTGCCACTGGTGAGGCGTGCCCGGGAGAGATCATCGAGCCAGATGGAGACGCCCGCGTCGGCGAGGGCCTTCAGACGATCGGTCATAGGGAAACAACTCCTGTCGTTGACGGGTGCGCGCGAAGCGCCTCGCGCCTGACTCTACTGCGCACGGCGTGCTTCCGCCCGGGGTTGCCGCGACGACGCCTGGCGCCGTGGTCAGGGCTCGAGGGGATCTCGGATAGACTCGTCGGACGGGCTGACCGCCGATAGCGCAGCCGGGCCGACCATCGAAACCGGAGTCGTTGAATGCACCAAGCACCGCGGGGGGCTGCCGTCGTGGCGCAGTCAGGGGTGCTCGGATCGCTCAAGGCCTACGTCGGTCTCACGAAACCGCGGATCATCGAGCTGCTGCTGGTCACCACCATTCCGGCGATGTTCCTTGCCGCCCACGGCGTTCCGGAGTTGCGGGTGGCGCTGGCCACCTTCGTCGGGGGTACGTTCTCCGCAGCGTCGGCCAATGTGTTCAACTCGATCATCGACCGCGACATCGACGAACAGATGCGCCGAACCCGTCGCCGCCCCATGGTTCGCGACCTGGTGGATATCCGCGCCGCGGTGGTTTTCGGTGTCGTGCTCGGGATCGGCTCGCTGCTGCTGCTCGGATTCGGTGCCAACTGGTTGTCGGCGGGACTGTCGCTCGTCGCGATCCTCTACTACGTGTTCATCTACACTTGGTGGCTCAAGCGGCGCACCCCGCAGAACATCGTCTGGGGTGGGGTTGCTGGCTGCTTCCCACCGCTCATCGGCTGGACGGCCGTCACCGGATCCATCGCCCTGCCGCCCCTTATCCTGTTCGCCATCGTCTTCTTCTGGACGCCGCCCCACACCTGGGCGCTGGGCCTCCGCTACCGCGAGGACTATGCGCGCGCCGACGTGCCCATGCTCCCGGTGGTCGCGGCCGCGCCCGTGGTGACCCGTCAGATCCTGATCTACTCGGTTCTCACCGTCGCGGTCAGCCTGACCCTGTGGCCGGCCGCTCACACCGGCTGGTTGTACCCGGCGGTTGCGGCGCTCGCCGGCGGGTGGCTGATCGGCGAGGCATGGGCCCTTCGACGTCGAGCCGTGCAGGGACTGACCGATGTCGGCCTCAGGCCGATGCGCCTGTTCCACTGGTCGAACAGCTACCTCGCGATCGTCTTCATTGCGGGAGCGGTCGACCCGCTGCTGTTCTGAGCGTCCCTCAGCTGACCCCGACGGGTTCCCGGGCGCTGACCCGGGTGGTGGTCATCCGCCACAGATGGGTGAGGGCGACCACAAAGAGCGTGGTGCCGACCATGTGCCCGATGACAACCGTCGGCGGCAGATGGGTGAAGTACTGGAGGTAGCCGATGGCTCCCTGCACCAATTCGACGACCAGGAGACCGACCCACAGCCGCCGCAGGCGGGCGTCGGTCCACGCGAGGACGCACCCGAGGATCGTGAGCGCCACCAGCGCCCAGACCGCCCAGGCGTGCGCTTTGGCGGTGTACTCGGGCGAGAAGCCGTTCCGGGCCGCACCGCCGTCCCCGGCGTGGGGGCCGGCACCGGTGACGATCACGCCGAGGGCGATCACAGCGGTGCCGACGCCGAACACGACGCTGGTGAGCGTGGCGAGGCGCGGTGGCGCCGGCACCAGGGTGAGATCGAAGGCAACGTGGA
Organism: Propioniciclava sp.; assembly: GCA_047973315.1. Classification (GTDB taxonomy): domain Bacteria; phylum Actinomycetota; class Actinomycetes; order Propionibacteriales; family Propionibacteriaceae; genus Propioniciclava. The sequence goes on along the minus strand of JBKEBV010000025.1, from coordinate 4,679 downwards.
GCAGTTCGACGCAGATCATCATCAGCAGAACAGACACCACCATGTGCAGCCCGACGACCCACGGGTTGAGCTGGGCCAGGACCGACAGCCCACCGATCACTGCCTGAGCGATGATCCCGATGCCGACGCCGAACGCCAAGGACTGTGCGCGGTGCGGGACACGGCTCGTCTGTACCGCGCGGCGCGCGGCCAGATAGGTGCCCAGTGCGATCGCGATGAGGACGAAGGTGAGCAGCCGGTTCCCGAATTCGATCGCCCCGTGCAGCCCCATCTCAGGGGTGGTGGTATAGCTTCCCGGGGTGCACTGGGGCCAGGTGGGGCAACCCAGGCCGGATGCGGTGACCCGCACCAGGGCTCCGGTCCAGATGATCACCATGTTCGCCACCAGATTCGCCACCGACCAGCGGCGCAGTGCCGCCGGCGAGCTCAGGACGTCCATGAGAATGCCTTTCGCGCGAGGATGAGGGAGATCACGGCCCAACCGGCGAGTTGGGCGAGGTGAAGCAACGGAGCGGCGCCTACGGCCCAGGCGCGCAGCGTCTCGCCGAGGGCGGCGAAGGGGAGGACTGCCACGACCGGTTGGATGGCGGCGGGGTAGCTGCTGACCGGAAGCAGCACGCCTCCGGCTGCCGCCACCACCAGATAGATCAGGTTGGCCAGAGCGAGCGTCGCCTCGGCCCGGAGCCGCCCGGCCAGGGCGAGGGCGAAGCCAGCGAAGGTCACCATCGCCAGGGGAATGCCCACCACGGCCACCACGGTCCCACCCGGGGTCGGGGAGGGACGCCAACCGAGCCCGAGAGCGACCACAGCGAGCAGCAGCACCTGAACCAGCGCGACGGCGGCCGTCGCCACCGCCTTGCCGGCGACGAGGTCGGCTCGCCGCAGCGGAGTGGCCACCAGGCGTTCCAGCACGCCGTAGCGGCGTTCGAAGCTGGTGGTGATCGCCAACGAGGTGAAGGAGGTCGACCACACCGCCAGGGCGAGGACCGAGGCGGGGAACACCTGGGGATCCAGACCGATGCGGTCCCCGAACAGCGATCCGGCGATGAGCGCGCCCACCGGGATCACCAGGGCGAGCAGCAGCTGTTCGCCGTTGGTGACCATCAGGGATGCCTCCACCCGCGCGTGGCTGCCGATGCGGGTCGGCCGGGGTGCGGCGCCGGCCCGCGGGGTCAGATCGAGACTCATGATCCCTCCCGGGTGTACCGGAGGAAGGTGTCCTCCAGGGAGCCGTCGCGGGTGAGCTCGGCGACGGTCCCGTCCACGGCGATCCGGCCGCCGTCCATGATCCACACGTGGTCGGCCAGGTCGGCCGCCTCGTCCATGGCATGGGTGGTGAGCAGGACGCCGACCCCGGCGTCGGCGAGCGCACGGATCAGCGCCCGGGCGCGGCGACGCGCGTGCGGATCCATCCCGGCGGTCGGCTCGTCGAGGACGACGGCCTCGGGTCGGCCGATGAGGGCTCCGGCCAGGTTGACCGCCTGCTGCTGGCCGCCCGACAGCTGCCGGTAGGGCGTGGTCAGGAACGGTCCGATCGCGAGCGCCTCGACCAGCGCATCGATCGGCTGGGGGTGGGCGTACAGGCTGGCCAGATACCTGAGCAGTTCCCGGGGCCTGATGCCCGACCACGCACCGGTGGACTGAGGCATCAGTCCCAGGCGCACCATGGCGTCCGGATCCCCGGCCGGTCGCCCGAGGATCTCGATCGATCCCGACGTGGGCCGGAGGAGTCCGATCACGCAGCGCAGCGTGGTGGTCTTCCCGGCGCCGTTGGGGCCGAGCAGGGCGGTCACCCGTCCGACGTCGGCCTGCAGTGAGAGGCCGGTCAGCACCGGGGTCCGGCCGAGGGTCACCACGACATCGGTGAGCCTCAGGAAGGGATCGGCACTCACGGCCGTGAGTCTACGGCGTCGGGAGCAGACCGGCGGCTGTCAGCTCACTTTCGATGTCGGTCACGAAGCGTTCGATCTCCTCGCCGTGCACCGGCCCACCAGCGAGTTGGCCGTCGGCGCCGAGCAGGACCGCGCTGGGGGTGCCGGTCATCCCCAGCGCCACGTGCGCCACGCCCCCATGGTCGTGGAACGCCCGCTCGGCCAGACCCGGCTGTTGCGGCAGCTTCTCCGGTGCGAAGGTCGGGGCGATCACGACGCGGACCACCGGAAGCCGTTCGGCCCAGTCGGCCAGCCGATCGACGACTCGTTTGGAGGAGCCGCACAGGCAGGTGATGGAGACGACCAGGACCGGTTGAGCGCTGGCGAGTTCGGACAGCAGCACCGGTGACCGGTCGGAGTCGATCAGCACGGCTCGCGGGATGGCCGTGCGGAGGTATTCCTCGGCATTGCCGGGCTGCTCCCGGGCGTCGGGGACGGCCAACGGGGGTTCGTCGGTGAGACCAGAGGCCGCTGGCGGGCGGAGGAGCGCGACGATGCCTGACTCGTCGTGGCTGATCGCGCTGATGCCGCCCGACGGATCGAGCACAATCGCAGCCGGTCGCTCCAGGCCCACCAGGGCGGCCCCCACGTTCCCTGCAGGATCGACCAGGGGGTTCAGGTCGGCGGTGGGAGGCGCGCCCTCGCTGACGACCACGCGGACCGTCCGTGGCGCGGTCGACGCCAGCGCGGGCAGTGCTGCTGCCACCCGGTCGCAAGGGGCGCATCCGGGTTCGAGGAAGATCAGGACCGTGTCGGTCAGCGTGCCCAGCCGGACCAGCGCCCCGCCCGCAGGGTCGCGCAACGCCAGCGACGCCGGGTCGGTGAGGGTGCCCTCCGGGGTCGGCGTGGTGCCGCGGCCGAGGACCAGCACCGCCACCGCGGCCGCCAGCGCCGCTGCTGCGACCCAGCCGAGGTCGGTGGGGGAGGTACGGACAAGAGCAAGGGTCGACACCCCCGCCAGCGACCCCCACAGCGCCAGTGCCGCGGTGCCGACCAGGACGATGTTGCGAATCAGGGTCCGTCGCGTGATGGCGTGGTCACCGAGCCGTCCGAAGCAACCGCACCGGACCGGCTCGTCGAAGGTGAGGGCGTTCCCGAGCACGACGACGTAGGCGCCGAAGAGCCCCAGTGACCCGAGGGCCGCCAGCTGCTGGGCCCAGCCTTCGATGACGACAAGGGCCCCACCGAGGACGATCTCCAACCACGGCAACCACCGCGGTGCCCGCAGTCGGACCAGGGCCGGGGGGAGGCGCAGCGCCGTGAACGCGTCGCTGGTCGCCTGCGGCTCGCGGACCTTCGCGATGCCGCTCAGCAGCAGCACCGTGGCCACGAGCAACTGGGGAACCACCAGGAACATCAGCACGGCAGGTCAGTGTACGCGCTCGGATGCTGACGGTGCGGCTCAGGAGGTGCTGGTCTGCCCGAGCTGATCGGTGGCGGCATCCGCCGCGGTGGGCATCGGATCGTTGATGCGCATGCCGTAGAAGGAGCGCGCCATGAAGAACAGGGCCGCGGCCAGGGCCACCACCGCGAGACCAGCCACCAGGGCGTCGAGGTTGGACGCGCGCAGGCCGACAGCGAGCTCGACCGCCAACAGCCCGAACAGGGTGGTGAACTTGATGATCGGGTTCAGGGCCACCGAGCTGGTGTCCTTGTAGGGGTCGCCGACGGTGTCACCCACCACCGATGCGTCGTGCAGCGGGGAGCCGCTGGCGTCCAGGTCGACCTCGACGATCTTCTTCGCGTTGTCCCAGGCTCCGCCGGCATTGGCCATGAAGATCGCTTGGTAGAGCCCGATGATGGCGATCGAGATGAGGTAGCCGATGAAGAAGAAGGGGTCGAAGAACGCGAAGGCGAGCGTGGCGAAGAACACCCCGAGGAAGATGTTGAGCATGCCCTTCTGGGCATAGACCGTGCAGATCTCCACCACCTTCTTGGAGTCCTCCACCGATGCCTGCTGGACGCCGTCGAGGCGAATGCTGTCGCGGATGTAGCCGACGGCGCGGAAGGAGCCGGTGGTGACGGCCTGGATGGAAGCGCCCGCGAACCAGTGGATGATCGCCCCGCCGGTGATCAGACCGAGCAGGAAGGGCGCGTACAGCAGGGAGAGCTTGTCGATGTTGGCCGTCATGCCGGAGGTGAGGCCGATGATGATCGAGAAGATCATCGTGGTGGCGCCGACGACGGCGGTGCCGATGAGGACCGGCTTCGCGGTCGCCTTGAAGGTGTTGCCGGCCCCGTCATTCTCCTCGAGGAGGTGCTTGGCGACATCCCACTGGATGTCGAAGCCGAAGTCGCGCTTCACCTCGGCGTCGACATCGGGGAGGTGTTCGATCGTGGAGAGCTCGTAGATCGACTGGGCGTTGTCGGTGACCGGGCCGTCGCTGTCGACGGCGATGGTGACCGGCCCCATGGCGAGGAATCCGAAGGCGACCAGACCGAAGGCGAAGACACCGGGGGCGACCATGACGGCGTCCAGACTGGTCAGCGAGATCGACCAGGCGGCCCCCATGAGGCCGACGATGGCCAGCCCCAGCCACAGTGCGGAGAAATTGCCGGCCACGAGTCCGGACAGGATATTGAGCGAGGCCCCGCCACGGTGGGACGAGGTGACGACCTCGCGGACGTGCTTGCTCTTGACCGAGGTGAACGCCTTGACCAGTTCGGGGATCAGGGCTCCGGCCAGGGTCCCGCACGACATGATGGCTGCCATCTTCCACCACAGCGTCCCGTCGCCCAGGTTCGGGA
>JBKEBV010000023.1:0-2730 GCA_047973315.1 Propioniciclava sp. | reverse complement strand
CTGACCTTCGCCACCTCGGCACTGCTGATCCCCGATCTGGGTGACGGCACCACCTGGTGGAAGTTGTCGGCGATCATCTCCTGCGGCACCCTTGCCGGCGCGCTCATCCCCGAACTGGTCAAGGTTTTCACCTCGGTCAAGAGCAAGCACGTCCGCGAGGTCGTCAAATCAGCCAACAGTGGCGGCGCTTCCCTAGACATCCTGTCCGGGCTGGTCGCGGGCAACTTCTCCGCCTACTGGCTCGGCATGGCGATCCTCGGACTGATGGGTCTGGCCTACGGCATCTCGACCTCGCTCGGCCTGGGCGACCTGATGGCCGCTCCGGCGGTGTTCGCCTTCGGCCTAGTCGCCTTCGGGTTCCTCGGCATGGGACCGGTCACCATCGCCGTCGACAGCTACGGCCCGGTGACCGACAACGCCCAGTCGATCTATGAACTGTCGACGATCGAGGACATCCCCGGCGTCGGCGCCCAGATCGAACGCGACGATGGCTTCACCCCCGACTGGGACCGCGCCAAGCACCTCCTCGAGGAGAATGACGGAGCCGGCAACACCTTCAAGGCGACCGCGAAGCCGGTCCTCATCGGCACCGCCGTCGTCGGCGCCACCACGATGATCTTCTCGATCATCATCGGGCTCACCCACGGACTGACCGAGAATGTCGGCAACCTCTCACTGCTCCACGCCCCGTTCCTGCTCGGCCTCATCGCCGGCGGCGCGGTGATCTACTGGTTCACCGGCGCATCGATCCAAGCCGTCACCACCGGCTCCTTCCGGGCGGTGGAGTACATCAAGGACACCATCAAGCTCGACGCCGACGCGACCCGGGCCTCAGCCCAGGACTCCAACTCGGTGGTGGAGATCTGCACGGTCTACGCGCAGCGCGGCATGCTCAACATCTTCCTGGGCATCTTCTTCGCGACCCTGTCCTTCGCCTTCGTCGAGCCCTACTTCTTCATCGGCTACCTGATCTCCATCGCCCTGTTCGGCCTGTACCAGGCGGTGTTCATGGCCAATGCCGGTGGAGCCTGGGACAACGCCAAGAAGATCGTCGAGGTCGACCTCGCCGCGAAGGGGACCGACCTCCATGACGCCTCCATCGTGGGCGACACCGTCGGCGACCCCTACAAGGACACCAGCTCGGTCGCGCTCAATCCGGTCATCAAGTTCACCACCCTGTTCGGGCTGCTCGCGGTCGAACTCGCGGTGTCGCTCAGCGCAACCGGCAACGCCACCCTGGTGGCAGTGCTGGCGGCGGTGTTCTTCGTGGCCAGCGCCTACTTCGTGTGGCGCTCGTTCTACAAGATGCGGATCGACGCCCCGATGCTCACCTCGGAGACGGTGCCCTCCAGCACCTGATCGGCGTGGTCTTGCCACGACCACCCCGCTCCACCCATAGTGTGCGGGATATGCACCCCACAGGGTGCAGAACCTGTTCGGTGCCGCACATCCAGGGGGAACCGTGACCCAGAAGCCAAGAACCACCCGTCCGGTCGCCCGCCGCCTGGCGTCCCTGAGCCTGCTTCTCGGCCTGGCCGGCTGTGCCACCCCGGAGGGAACCGCGGCACCTTCCGGGGGAGGTGAGGCGAGTCTGCACCTGCCTGACCTCGCCTCGGCCACCTTCTTCGGCGTGGTGGACGGTCGGACGCTGCTCATCGTGGGAGTCCTGATCAGCCTGGGCGGGCTGCTCTTCGGGCTGACGACCGCCCTCGGACTGCAGCGGCTCCCGGTCCACGTGTCCATGCGAGCGGTGTCGGAGCTGATCTACTCCACCTGCAAGACCTACCTGTTGCAGCAGGGCCGCTTCCTGCTGCTGCTGTGGGTGTTCACCGCGACGGTGATCTCGGTCTACTTCGCTTTCCTCGTCGGGTCACCCCTGGGCCAGATCCTCATCGTTCTGGCGTTCAGCCTGCTGGGGATGGCCGGCAGCTACGGCATCGCCTGGTTCGGTATCCGCGTCAACACCTTCGCCAACAGCAGAACGGCCTTCGCTGCGCTCAAGGGTCGCCCGTACCCGGTCCACCACATTCCGCTGCGCGCCGGGATGAGCATCGGCACCGTGCTTATCTCGCTGGAGCTGTTCCTGCTGCTCGGCATCCTGCTCGTGCTCCCCGGGGAGATCGCCGGGTCGTGTTTCATCGGCTTCGCCATCGGCGAGTCCCTCGGCGCCTCGGCCCTCCGCATCGCCGGCGGCATCTTCACCAAGATCGCCGACATCGGCTCCGACCTGATGAAGATCGCTTTCAAGATCAAGGAGGACGACGCCCGCAACCCGGGCGTCATCGCCGACTGCACCGGGGACAATGCCGGCGACTCGGTGGGCCCCTCCGCGGATGGCTTCGAGACCTACGGGGTCACCAGCGTGGCGCTGGTCACTTTCATCATGCTGGCGGTCAGCCCGGGCGTCCTGCCCGAGGCCGAGGTCGCCTCCACCCAGGCCACGCTGCTCACCTGGCTGTTCTTCGTCAGCGCCACGATGATCGTGACCTCGCTCACCTCCTATGCGATCAGCTCCCGGATCACCCGACGGCTGCACAACGACGCCGACCACATCGACTTCGAGCGTCCGTTGACCGAACTGGTGTGGATCACCTCCGGGCTGTCCATCGTGGCGACCTTCGCCGTCTCAGCCGCGCTGATCCCGAACCTGGGCGACGGGACGCTGTGGTGGAAGATGGCAGCCATCATGTCGTGCGGGACCCTGGCCGGAGCCCTGATCCCCGAACTGGT